>JAYUBZ010000201.1:0-5789 GCA_043740595.1 Gammaproteobacteria bacterium | reverse complement strand
GAGTGGCGGCCGCTATGGGTGGTGGACTTCCCCATGTTCGAGTACGACGCCGACGCCAAACGCTGGGTGGCCCTGCACCACCCGTTCACCGCGCCCAAGCTGGGCGAGGAGGATCGCGTCGACGTGGATCCGGCCAACGCCCTGTCGCGCGCCTACGACATGGTGCTGAACGGTTCCGAGATCGGCGGCGGTTCCGTGCGTATCCATCGCGAGGATGTGCAGGAGAAGGTGTTCGGCCTGCTCGGCATCGACCAGGCCGAAGCGCGGGCGAAATTCGGTTTCCTGCTGGACGCGCTCAAATTCGGCGCGCCGCCCCACGGCGGTATCGCCTTCGGTGTGGATCGCATCGCCGCCCTCATGGCCGGCGCCGATTCCATCCGCGACGTCATCGCCTTCCCCAAGACCCAGAAGGCCTCGTGCCTGCTGACCGAGGCACCGAGCGTGGTCGATGACGACCAGCTGCGCGACCTGCACATCAAACTGCGCAAACCCATCGATAAAGCGGAAGAACAGCCGGCGTAATGCGCAAGCAGGTTTGATACGCAGGATACATTACGGCACGACAAAGCAAAGGTTAAGTATGACGGGCGAGCAGCGATACAAGCGTCCTGAGTCGGTTTTGGTGGTGGTGTATACCCGCGACGGCAAGGTCTTGCTGCTGCGGCGCGCCGACCACCCGGAGTTCTGGCAGTCCATCACCGGCAGCATGGAATGGGGCGATGCCTCGCCGCTGGCCACGGCGGCGCGCGAACTGCGCGAGGAGACCGGCCTCGATGTCCCGCCAGGACAATTGCGCGATTGGCAGATCACCCAGTGCTACGTGCTGTTTCCCCAATGGCGCCACAAATATGCGCCGGGGGTGAGCGAAAACACCGAACATTTCTTCTCCCTCGAACTGCCGGCGGAAACCGCCATCCGCTTGAGTCCCGGCGAACATTCCGAATACCGTTGGGTGGCGTTTGCCGAGGCGGCCGAACAGGTGTTCTCCTGGACCAACCGCGATGCCTTGCAGCGGCTGATGCAATCCCGGACGACCCCACCCGCCGCCACGGGTTCGGTGTGAGGCGCATTTTGAAATGCCTGCTGACCGATGCCCACGGATAAACCGCATCACGTTGTCCTGCTGAGCGGTCTGTGGCTGCCACGTTGGAGCCTGTGGTTGTTGGCTTGGCGCCTGCATCGTGGCGGATTCATCCCCCATCTTTTTGCCTACCGCCCCATGGCGCGTGATTTACAGCAGAATGCCGCAGCCCTGCAGGATTTCCTGCGCACCCTGCCCAGCGGGACGGTGCATCTGGTGGCCTTCAGTCTGGGTGGATTGGTGGTGCGCAGCTTGTTTCATTTTTACCCGCAACAGGTGCCGGGACGTATCGTTACCCTGGGCACGCCCCATAACGGCAGTCTCGCCGCCACCCGGCTGGTGGTGTGCCACTGGAGCCGGTGGCTGGCGGGCAAAAGCCTGGCGGACCTGGTGGCCGGGCGGCCCCAGTCCTGGGCGCTGCCGGCGCGCGAACTGGGTATCGTCGCCGGGAGTGTGAATCTGGGTCTCGGGCGCCTGGTGGTGCGACACACCGAGGTGGCGGACGGCACGGTGTCTTTAAGTGAAACCCGCTTGGCTGAGGCCACGGATTTCCTGCTGGTCCGGACCTCCCATTTCGGATTGCTGTTGTCCGCGTCGACGGCACAGGCGGTGTGCCGGTTCCTGCGTACCGGGCGTTTCAGCCCCTGAGGTCTGTGTCGTGCGGGCCTGCCCTCGGCTGGGCGGGAGCGTTACCGGGTGATACACTTTGGCCGGTTAATTTCCCGCAAAGAAGCCGTCCCCGACGGCAGTACTCAATAAGCGATCGATGAGGTTTTCCCATGGCTGGACACAGTAAATGGGCCAATATCCGCTTCCGCAAAGGTGCGCAAGACGCCAAGCGCGGCAAGATCTTCACCAAGCTGATCCGCGAGATCACCGTGGCGGCCCGCATGGGCGGCGGCGGCGACCCGGCCTACAATCCGCGCCTGCGCACCGCCATCGACAAGGCCCTGGACCAGAACATGACCCGCGACACCATCGACCGCGCGGTCAAGCGCGGCACCGGTGAGTTGGAAGGCGCCCACTACGAAGAAATCCGTTACGAAGGGTATGGCCCCGGCGGCGTGGCCCTCATGGTGGAGTGCACCACGGACAACCACACGCGCACCGTGGGCGAAGTGCGCCATGCCCTGAACAAGCACGGCGGCAACCTGGGCACGGACGGTTCCGTGGGCTATCTGTTCAAGAAGATCGGCGTGCTCAACTATCCGCCGGGCACCAGCGAAGACAAGATCATGGAAGCGGCCCTGGAGGCGGGTGCCGACGACGTGGTGACGGAGGCGGATGGTTCCATCGAAGTCATCACGGCAGCGGAGAGCTTCGCCGCGGTCAGTGCGGCCATGGCCAAGGCCGGCCTCAAGCCGGAACACGCGGAGATCACCCAGCGCGCCAACCTTGAGGTCGAGGTGACCGGCGATGATGCCTTGGGTCTGCTCAAACTGCTGGACGTGTTGGAAGACCTGGACGACGTGCAACAGGTCTATTCCAATGCGGACATTGCCGCGGACATCCTGGAACAGCATGCCGGTTGACCGGTGTTGCGCAGCGTTCCTTGCGCCGGGCGCCTGAGGCGTGCGCGTCCTTGGCATCGACCCCGGCTCGCGCCTGACCGGATTTGGTGTGGTGAATATTTTGAGTTCCGGCAAGATCACCTACATCGCCAGCGGCTGCGTGCGCGTCCCGGCGGGCGACTTGGCCGATCGCCTGAAAGTCATCTACGATGGCGTGGTGGAGGTTATCGATGCCTACCGGCCGGAGGTGATGGCGGTGGAGAAAGTCTTCATGGCGAAGAACGCCGATTCGGCCCTGAAGCTGGGCCAGGCGCGCGCCGCCGCCATCATGGCGGGCGTTAATCTGTCCCTGCCGGTGGCGGAGTACACGGCGCTGCAGATCAAGCAGGCCCTGGTGGGCCGCGGCCACGCACAAAAAGATCAGGTCAAACACATGGTGAAGGTGTTGCTCAATCTCTCCGGTAATCCCCAGGCCGACGCCGCGGACGCCCTGGCATGCGCCATCTGCCATGGCCATCACGCCGTCACCTTGCGCAACGTGGCCAGCGGCACGCGCCGCCTGCGGGTGGTGCGATGATCGGTCGTCTCTTCGGTATCCTGTTGCACAAAGAGCCGCCCTCCCTGCTGCTGGACGTGGGCGGTGTGGGTTACGAAATCGATGCCCCGATGTCGACCTTCTATGAACTCCCCGCCACCGGCCAGAGCGTGACCTTATATACGCATCTGGTGGTGCGCGATGATGCGCATTTGTTATACGGGTTTATTCGCACTACCCAGCGCCAGCTGTTTCGTCATCTGCTTAAGGTCAATGGCGTCGGCCCGCGGGTGGCGCTGGCTATCCTCTCGGGCCTGACGGATCAGGAATTTATGCAGTGTCTGATGCGGGAGGACATCGCGCGCCTTATCAAGGTGCCGGGCATCGGCCGCAAGACGGCCGAGCGCCTCATCATCGACATGCGCGACAAGGTCGACCCCGCCCTATTGCAAAGCGGTGGCGCCACCCGTCCGGCGGTGCTGGCGGCTGATCCGGTACAGGAGGCCATCAGCGCCCTGCTTGCGTTAGGCTACAAGCCGCCGGAAGCCAGCCGCGCAGTGCAGAATATTCCGCCGGAAGGGTTGAGCAGCGAAGAAATTATCCGTCAGGCGTTGAAGGGCATGGTGGGGGCACGGTGAATAGAAATAAGGCTCGGCTTTCGCACGCCCGTGTGCAGGACGCCACGCGATTGCGACTGGATTCCCTCCCCCTTGGGGAGAGGGTTAGGGTGAGGGGATCATGTCAGAAGTCCAAATGTCTGGCAGTGGCCCTCTCCCCATCCCTCTCCGTGCGGGTTTTGCCTCCCCGAAGGGGGCGGGGGGGAGAGGGGGAGAGAGATGCTTTGCCTGCTGTGCGATCGTTTGAGCGTGGCCCTCTCCCCATCCCTCTCCCGGGGGGAGAGGGGGAGAGAGATGCTTTGCCTGCTGTGCGATCGTTTGAGCGTGGCCCTCTCCCCATCCCTCTCCCGGGGGGAGAGGGGGAGTTCGACAGGGGCGCTTGTTTACTATGATTGAAACCGACCGCCTGGTGTCCGCCGAGAGTGAGGTCCACAGCGTCGAGGTCAGCCTCGAACGCAGCCTGCGTCCATTGCGTCTGGTGGACTACGTCGGCCAGCGCCAGATCCACGAACAAATGGAGGTGTTCATCGCGGCAGCCAGGCAGCGTGCCGAGGCCCTCGATCACGTGTTGCTGTTCGGACCGCCGGGCCTCGGCAAGACCACCCTGGCGCATATCATCGCCCATGAGATGGGCGCCAATCTGCGTCAGACCTCCGGTCCGGTGTTGGAGCGCGCCGGCGATCTGGCGGCGCTGCTCACTAATCTGCAGCCGAACGATGTGTTGTTCATCGACGAGATCCATCGACTCAGCCCGGTGGTGGAGGAAATACTGTATCCGGCCCTGGAGGATTACCAGCTCGATATTCTCATCGGCGAAGGTCCGGCGGCGCGTTCCATCAAGCTGGAGCTGCCGCCGTTCACCCTCATCGGCGCCACCACCCGCGCCGGCCTGCTGACCTCACCGTTGCGCGACCGCTTCGGCATCGTGCAGCGCCTGGAGTTTTACGATGACGCGGAGCTGGCGACGATCGTGCAGCGGTCCGCCGGTATCCTTAATATTCCGGCGGAGGCGGAGGGCATCCAGGCCATCGCGCGCCGCTCGCGTGGCACGCCGCGTATCGCCAACCGCCTGTTGCGGCGCGCGCGGGATTACGCCGAGGTGAAGGGCAAGGGCGTGCTCACCGGCGCTATCGCCGAAAGCGCCCTCAACATGCTGAATGTGGATGAGCACGGCTTCGACATGTTGGATCGCAAGTTTCTGCTCGCCATCCTGGAGAAATTCAGCGGCGGCCCCGTGGGCATAGACTCCATCGCCGCGGCCATCAGCGAGGAGCGCGGTACTATCGAGGACGTGATCGAGCCGTTCCTCATCCAGAAAGGATTTATCGCGCGCACCCCGCGCGGGCGCGTGGCCACGCGCCATGCCTGGCAGCATTTCGGCCTGCCGGTGCCGGCCGCGCAGGAGCCGCAGCGGGGGATGTTTGAGGGGGAGGAATGACGCGTCCATACGATATTATTACCGGCGTCATTGCGAGGCCGCGCGGTAGCGCGTCGACAATAATACAAAGGCTGTTGGGGTTCGCTTTGCTCACCCCAACCTACGCTTCGAATAGAGGTGGGCAGACCCACCCTTGCAAACAGGAGCAGCAGTGGCGTTGATGACTAACCCGGCAAAACCCGCCTCCCGGGGCCCGCGATGAGCACGAACTTTTCATTGCCGGTGCGTGTGTACTACGAAGACACCGATACCGGGGGTGTGGTGTATTATGCCAACTACCTTAAATTCATGGAGCGCGCCCGCACCGAGTGGCTGCGCTCCATTGACGTCATACAGGATGAACTTAGCCGCAGCCAGGGTGTCCTATTCGCCGTGCGTTCCGCCAGGGTGGATTATCTCAAGCCGGCTCGCTTGGACGAGCAGCTTGATGTGAGCGTTGAGCTTGGGCGATGCGGTCCAGCCAGTATTGTTTTTTTGCAGCAAGTGCGCCGGGAGGGAGAGGTGCTCTGCCGTGGCGAGATTAAAATAGCGTGCCTGAAAACAGCTGATTTTTCCCCCACCGCCATACCGGAAGACATCATTGCCCGGATCAAAACTTGGAGTCTAT
>JAYUBZ010000200.1:0-5212 GCA_043740595.1 Gammaproteobacteria bacterium | reverse complement strand
GACTCGAACAACCCAGCATGTATCGTCGCACGCAATTGCGCCTCCCGCTCATGCAGCAGGCCGGCGTATTGCTTTAATTCAGCGGGATTCAGGGGGGTTCTGGGCATGGGGGCAGGACTCCATCGATGGGGTGCGCTCAATCAAACGCAAACTCGGACCAATATAGTAAACCCAACAACCGGCGGCGGCTAGCGGGACGTTGTTTCACACGCCCGGGCTGGCGACACTATCAGTCAGGTTTCAGATTCGTCTCCCACAGCGAGGTGGGCGTCAATCACAGCATGTCCATACCGAGGGGAATGGCGACCACCGCATCGCCTCGCGTATAGCCGCCGCAATCTTCGCTGATTTTTACGAAGCCATTGGTCTGACGCAGGGTGCCCAGCATGTGTGAACCCTGGCCGGGCAGCGCCTTGGCCATGAGCTGACCGTTTTCCGTATACAGGTGGGCGCGCAGGAATTCCATGCGCCCGGGCTGCCGGCGAAGGTCATTCGCCGCAACCGCGGGCAGTTCCGGCAGATGGTGTACACCATGACTCCACGCCACCAGTGCCGGTTCGACAAACAGCTTGAAGGTCACGAGACTGGAGACCGGGTTGCCTGGCAGGGCGAAAAAGTGCGTGCGCTGTCCGACGCGCCCAAATGCCACGGGCTTGCCGGGTTTGATCTTCACCTTCCAGAAATTGATCTCGCCGATCTCGGCGAACACCTGCTTCACCAGATCGTGATCGCCGACGGAGGCGCCACCGCTGGTGATGACAAAATCGTACTCGTCACTGCCCTGGAGCAGGGTGCGCAGGGCCGCCGGGTCGTCCCGCACCATGCCACCGTCCAATGCCTCCGCGCCGAGTTGCTCCAATTGCACCAGGGTCGCCAAGCGATTGGATTCGTAGATCTGTCCTGGCTTGAGGGGCGTGCCGGGCACCACCAGTTCATCGCCGGTGGCGATCACCAGCACACGCGGTCGCGCTACCACCGGCACCTGATCGATGCCAGCCGTGGCCAGGAGCGCCAGGTCGTAGGCGTTGAAGCGTCGGCCCGGTGCATACAGCAATTCGCCACTGCGAAAATCCTCGCCGCGCCGTCGCACGTTCTGGCCAGCACGGATGGTGGCGGGAAATTGCGCATGTCCTTGCACGACATTGACGTTCTCCTGCATCTCCGCAGCGTCGGCCCCCGCGGGTAGCGGCGCACCGGTGAAGATACGCATGGCGGTGCCGGCGGCAAGCACCCCGGGTGCGCTGCCGCAACGCGACTCACCCTGCACTGGCAGGCGATAGGCATGTGCCACGAGGTCGGCGGTGCGGCAGGCGTAACCGTCCATGGCGGAGTTATCGAAGGCCGGGTTGTCCACTCGCGCAAGCACCGCCTGCGCGGCGTAACGCCCGCAGGCCTGACGCAACGGTATTGTCTCCACTTTAGTGGCAGGGATAATACGCTCCCGGATGGCGGTCTGGGCCTGGGACAGGGTCAGCATAATAACTCCTTGCAGTGTGAGCGGAATGAAGACAGCGCGGCCCGCACAAAATGACCGAGGGCGTCGCCCAGGACAATACCACCATCGGGAGGGGGTGGCGCGCTACCTTATATAACGCGAGACCGGCGCCTCTGCTGCAGGGCGGGTTTGTTTGCCTCCCGCGGGATAAACCGCTGTCTGCGGCAGGGGGGAATCCGGCCACTCTCCCGCCACAACTTAGTAAGGTATGATGACGGTATGAAAGTCCCCCGCCATCAGGTCAATCCGCGGTGTCGAGCCTGCTTCTGCGCCCGCATGGACAAGCAGGGCAACGGCCACCGCTGCGTGACAGCGCCCGGGGCCGTGACATGAGCAAGCGCAAAGGCCCGTTTGTTGCCCTGAATGCGGCGCTGATCACCGTGTCGGCGCGCCGCACCCGCGCCGACGACAGCTCCGGCGATCTGCTGCAGGAGCGTCTGGAGACCGCCGGCCACCGGGTGGTTCAGCGCGACATACTGGGCGAAGACCTGGACACCCTGCGCGCGCATCTGCGCACCTGCATCGCCGATGCGGGCATCCAGGTGGTGATCGTCAATGGCGGTACCGGCATCACCCGCCACGACATCGCGCCGGAGGCATTGCAGCCCCTCGTCACCCGGCCCATTCCGGGTTTCGGCGAACTGTTCCGCGCGCTGTCCTACGCCGACATCGGTACGTCCGCCATCCAGTCCCGCGCCGAGGCCGCTATCGCCGACGACACGGTGATTTTTCTATTACCCGGTTCCACCAACGCCTGCCGCCTGGCCATGGATAAGATCGTCCTGGAACAGCTGGACGCGACCACGGGTCCGTGCAATCTGGTGGGGCTGCTGTCGCACCCGCGCGAGGAGTAATCCCATGAGCAAGCTCACCCATTTCAATCAACAGGGTGAGGCCCACATGGTGGACGTGGGCGCCAAGACCGTGACCCAGCGCGAGGCGCTGGCCGAGGGCCGCATCCTGATGCGGCAGGAAACCCTGGACCTGATCATGGCGGGTGGACACAAAAAAGGTGACGTGCTGGGAATCGCGCGGGTTGCCGGCATCATGGCGGCGAAAAAAACCGCCGATCTCATTCCCCTGTGCCATGCCATCGCGTTGACGCGTGTCGATATTGAACTGACGCCGGAACCCGCGACGCGTGCGGTCTATTGCCGTGCGAGTGTCGCCTGCGCCGGTCAGACCGGCGTGGAAATGGAGGCCCTGACGGCGGTGCAGATCGCGCTGCTGACGATCTACGACATGTGCAAGGCGGTGGATCGCGGCATGACCCTGACGGACATCCGCCTGCTGGCCAAATCCGGCGGCAAGTCCGGTGACTGGACGCGCGGCGCCTGAAGCGCGCGGCACGAGACACGCCGCGGCAACCCACAGACTGCTTCTATCGCTGCATGGGCGGCGCCGGGACATGTCGCGGAAAAAGACACACACAGTGCGTTACTCGCGCAACCGTTGAGGTATAGAATAACCGCACCTATCCATAGTTGCTCACTCAGCGTTTAAGGAGACACCAGCATGAAACACAACGTCGGCGACATCGATAAAGTCGTGCGCATCATTATCGGGCTTGGGCTGCTCAGCCTGATCTTCATCCTGCAAGGCAATATCCGTTGGCTCGGGCTCATCGGCTTCCTACCTCTGCTCACCGTGACCATGAGCTGGTGCCCGGCCTATACACTTTTCAATATCAGCACCAAGTCGAAATAAGGCCCAGGTTTGCAGTTTTGTAGGGTGGGCATCGCCCACCAGCGTGCGTCGACCGTAGCCGTGCTGGTGGGCGATGCCCACCCTACCTTACCGCCACGGCTATGCGGCATTAAACGGGAGCCGCGCGCAATGCCCGTGCAAACACAGGACAGATAACACCGCTCTGGTCTCGGCAGCGCGGGTATGCCGCCCGCCAGGCGTAGCGCCAACAACCCCCCGCACACCCATCCTGTGGCTTTAGAACTTTTTAAAAATCCCCCAAGGTGAGCGGACCTGTATCCAGGGATGCGCTTTTTCGCTGTAATCCGTCTTATAACACCTTATAATAGGAACAAATGGTGTCCCCCATTCCGCCGCTTTGGCCAACGCACTAAAGTCATCACGAGTTAGCCCCATGCCCGAATTCATTCCCGGTTTGCCCGGTTTGGCCTTTCCAGACCTGTTCCGTCTCGGTGGCCTGACAAAACTCGACCAGGAATTTCTTGCGCGCCTGCAGCGCGAACACGCTGACCGCCATACACAACTCCTGGCCTATCGCGCCGGCACGGTTTTATCTCCCCTTGAGACCAGCGAACTGTTGCTCGCCTGCGCCCCCTTGATCGAGGAGGTGATCGGCGATCTGTTCGGTATCGGCACGCCCCTGGAACAGGCCCGCGCCCGCACCCTGGCGCACAATCCTATCTTCGTCTTCAAGAAACTCTTCGTGCAGCGGCGCGCGCGGCGACGACTACTGACGCAAGAGGAGCTTCAGGATTTTCCCGAACTCGATCAGTGGCTGACCCGGGAACTGAAGGCCGCTGGCCTCAAGACCGATGACCTCGAACTGGCCGTGGCGCAGTTCGGCCAACGCCTGCTGGACGACGCGGACGCCCACAAAGACGCGGTCGAAATGCTGACGCGCTGGTGCATCCAGGCCATCAAGTCCGACGCCGGCAAGGCGCGCGTCAACCGCTGGGTCAGCTTCCGCCTGCCGGTGGGTGTGGATTACGCCAATCTGGTACCGGTGAAGCTCGTCAAGAAGAATGATATCGAACGCTACGAAAACGCCAGCGGCTGTACCCACCTGCGCGACGGATTCAGCCTCACGGACCTGCGCATGAATTCGCGCCAGGTGCAGAACGAGGTCAATTACTGCATCTACTGCCACGATCACGACGGCGATTTCTGTTCCAAGGGTTTTCCCGAGAAAAAAGGCGAGCCGGACAAGGGCATCAAGAAAAATGCCATCGGCGTCAGCCTGGATGGCTGTCCCCTGGAAGAAAAAATTTCCGAGATGCACTCCCTCAAGCGCGACGGCCATACTATCGCGGCACTCGCCATGATCATGGCGGACAACCCCATGTGCCCGGCCACGGGCCATCGCATCTGCAACGACTGCATGAAGTCGTGCATTTATCAGAAACAGGAACCGGTCAACATCCCGCAGATCGAAACCGCCTGCCTCACGGACGTGCTGCAACTCCCCTGGGGTGTGGAGATCTACGACCTGCTCACCCGCTGGAACCCGTTGCGCGCGCGACAGTGGCTGCCGAAACCCTACAATGGTCTCAAGGTCATGGTCACCGGCATGGGCCCCGCGGGCTTCACCCTGGCGCACCATCTGTTGATGGAAGGCTTCGCCGTCGTGGGCATGGACGGCCTTAAGATCGAGTCGCTGCCGGAGACCTTGGTGCAGGGTCCGGTCTACGACTACCAGGAACTGGAGGAGGATCTCGGCACGCGCGTCATGGCGGGCTTCGGTGGCGTGGCGGAATACGGCATCACCGTGCGCTGGGACAAAAACTTTCTCAAGCTTATCTATCTTACCTTGGCGCGGCGTCAGCACTTCCAGGTGTTCGGTTGCGTGCGCTTCGGCGGCACGCTGACCCTGGACGACGCCTGGGAACTCGGCTTCGATCACGTCGCCATCGCCGTGGGCGCCGGCCTGCCCCAGGCCCTGCCGATACCCGGCAGCCTGGCGCGCGGCATGCGCCAGGCCACCGACTTCCTCATGGCCCTGCAACTCACGGG
>JAYUBZ010000199.1:0-7930 GCA_043740595.1 Gammaproteobacteria bacterium | reverse complement strand
AGGTAGCCGTATGCGCAACTGCTACACTTAGAAAAGCAGTGTAACGCCGGGTGTGGCGGGGTACAAATAGCAGTATTGGGACTCCCCCGCGGCGCTTTGTGATCAAGCATTAACGTAGCAGCGGTACTCTCGGCCTGAATTCCCCAGGGCTCGAGCTGTCGATTTTCGATATGTATCTGGATATGGCGGCCATGGGAATGACCATGATGCGCGCACCTTGACTGAAGGGCGATTCCGCTTCTGACGGCAAAACATGGACAAGTGGCCGCAGATCGGATAAAAATATCGCTTGGTGATGTTGCTACCCGGCCTGCATTGGGTCGCAGGGCGGTGGGTATGAATCAAGTCTATTCAACAAGCAGTGTAAGCTCTTGACTCCGATGAAAGGAACGACCTTGTATTCTTTTAATCAGCAAGTATTGCGCACCGACGTGGCGGGCATGCCGTTGGAGTGGATCGATTTCCAGGACGCAGTGCGCCTCTATCATCTTGGCCAAGTGGCCTATACCTGTGGCGTATCCCTCTATCGCGTGCACGGTGGCTGCAATGCCGTTACCGGTTTACGCAGTGTGATCGAGGTGAATTCCATTATCGCCACGGCCGGGAACAATCGCGCTTTTGCCAAGGTGATGGAGCATTATTCCCCGCCATTGAGCAATCCGGCGCTGTTTGCGCGTGATGCCCACCTCTGTCTTTATTGCGGAACGCCTTTTCACGCACGCGAGCTGTCGCGCGATCATGTTACTCCGCTCAGTCAGGGCGGTATGGATGGCTGGACGAATGTGGTCACGGCATGTAAACGCTGCAACAATCACAAGGCGGGTTACACGCCTGAACAGGCGGGCATGACCTTGCTCGCTGTACCGTTCTGTCCGACCCATGCCGAATACGTCTATCTGCAGGGCAAGCGTGTGCTGGCAGATCAGATGGAATTCCTCAAGGCGCATTTTCCGCGCACCAGTCCATTGCATAGCCGTCTGGCGCGCATCGCCTGATGCACGTGGCGGGTACCGGGACCTTGTCAGGTCTGTGGAAAAGGGTGTTGTTAAGCAGGCGCAGCCAGGGCATTAACGGTGCCCTGGCTGCGCGGTATTAAACTCCGGCTGACGCGAGTGAATAGGTGCGCATCTTGAGTGAGAATTCGCGCAGGGCATGGATGCCCGTTGCCTCGGCCTCGTGGCACCACTCCTGGAGCGCCAGGATGAGGTGTTCCTGGGTAGCGGCGGAGCGTTGCCAGATACCCTGGAGTTTCTGCTTCATGGCGTAGACCGTGCGTAAATTCTGGTACCGGTCGAGTGCTTTTTGCAGCCAGACACCGCTGGTGGGATCGAGCAACTTGGTTTCACGCACCATGAGCCGACGTGTACGCTTGAGCAACGTCCAGCTCTCCCGATCGGTCCGGTCGGCCTTTTCCATTTCCTCGCGGTGCACGCGCTTCATCACCTCGCGCGCAAAATGTGCCATCACCTGGAAGCGATTGGAGATAACTGCTTTAACGGTTTCCAGGTCGATTTGCTGTTTACCGGTTTTGTAGGCGAGTTCCGGCGGAATTTTCTTGACGTGCGCAAGCTTGAAGATTTCGAGCAGGCGTATATACATCCAGCCGATGTCAAACTCCCACCACTTCGATGACAGTTTCGCAGAACTGGCGAAGGTGTGGTGGTTGTTGTGCAGTTCTTCCCCACCGATGAGGATGCCCCAGGGAAAGATGTTGGTGCTGGCGTCATGCGCTTCGTAATTGCGATAGCCCCAGAAATGTCCGATGCCATTGATGACGCCGGCGGCCCAGAACGGAATCCAGAGGATTTGCGTCAGCCAGATCAAGGGCCCGGCGAGGACGCCGAACAGCGTCACGTCCACGGCCAGCAGGATAAAGATGCCAAGGTAGTTGTAACGGGCATAAAGATTGCGCTCGATCCAGTCATCCGGGGTACCGTGGCCATACTTTTCCAGGGTCGCCTGATTCTGCGCTTCGTCGTGGTAAAGGGTGACACCCAGCCACAACACCTTGTTGATGCCGTGTTGTTGCGGGGAATGCGGGTCCTCCGCTGTCTCCACCTTGGCGTGATGCTTGCGGTGGATGGCCGCCCATTCCCGCGTGACCATGCCGGTGGTCAGCCACAGCCAGAAACGAAAGAAATGGCTGACGAGGGGATGCAGATCCAAAGAGCGATGCGCCTGGTGGCGATGCAGGAAAATGGTGACGCTGGCGATGGTGATATGGGTAAGCGTCAGGGCGACGACGATGTAACCCCACGTGGGTAGTGACAGGTGTCCTTCAAACATGCGGGATGAAATCTCCAGAATAATGCGCAAATAATGCGGTTGCGGGAAACTTAAGTATAGCAGTGGTGAAGTATAGCCTATCCGCCCGATGGCATTACCCGGCAGAGGTACTCGGTTATTTTTATTGGATTTTATGCGAGATTTGGTGGCGGAAAGACAGACTGGTGGCACTGATAACTGCTCTGACTCGGATGTGCGCGCAAGGTTCCGTTGCCTGCCACAGTTGTCCTAGCGTGGCCCGTTAGTGCACACTTAGTCGCGCCATTCTTCGTATTGAGCTGGGAGTAAACATGCCGCCTCCGGTGACGCCGTTACTGACGGTGGATATCATCATCGAACTGACTAATCGTCCGAATCGGCCCATCGTTCTGATCCAACGACAATACCCGCCCCCAGGTTGGGCCTTGCCCGGGGGGTTTGTCGATGTGGGTGAGTCGGTGGAACAGGCCGCTGTGCGCGAGGCGCGGGAGGAGACGTCGCTGGCGGTGCGACTGACAGCGCTGTTGGGCTGCTACTCCGATCCCCGGCGCGACGCCCGCGGACACACCGCATCGGTTGTGTATGTGGCGGCATCAGAGGGTAGCCCATTGGCGCAGGACGATGCCGCGGCCTTGGGTGTGTTCAGTCCGCAGGATCTTCCGCAGCCCCTGGCCTTTGACCACGGACAGATCCTGCGCGATTACCTGCAGTATCGGCTGCACGGGAAATATCCGCTGCCGATGCCGGGTTGAGACGCACGTCCCGTTGCGGAAACGGGATGGTGATGCCCGCGCTGCGGAAATCCCGCCAGATGCGCCGATACACATCCGAGCGCACGCTGTTGACGCCGTTCTCCGGGTCGTTGACCCACAGGCGCAATTCCAGATCGATACCATTCTCGCCGAAGCCCATCAGGCGTGCGGCGGGTGGTGGGTCATGCAGCACGCGTTGGGTGTCGAGCGCCGCTTTCTCCAGGAGTGTCAGCGCCATTTCCGGATCGTCGCTGTAGCTGATCTGCACCGGTAGGTGGAAACGCACGTCCCGGTCGCCATAGGACCAGTTGATAATCTCTGCAGTGAGGAGGCTTTCGTTGGGGATGAGGATGTCCATGCCATCGCGGTTGCGTACCACGATATAGCGTGCATGCAGTTCTTTTACTACACCGAAGGTGTGGCCAACGGTAATGACGTTACCCGGTTGTACCGAACCTTCAAAGCTTAGAATGATCCCGCTGACGAAGTTGCTCACGATACGCTGCAGCCCCAACCCCAGGCCCACGCCCAAGGCGCCGCCGAAGACCGCCAGGGCAGTGAGGTCGATACCCGCCGTGACCATGGCCGTTAGCACCGCCAGGGCTAGCATGAGGAATTTCGTCATCTTGGTGATGGCGATCTTGAGGTTCTCGTCCAGCGCCTGGCTGCGGGAAATCAGACCCTGTATGGCGTTCGACAGCCACAGGGCCACTAGGATCAGCAAGGCAATGGAGAGGATGAAGCTTGTCACGGTATAGATCGAGATGCGCACCTTGCCGAGAGTGATGGCGTAGTCATCCAGCACCTGTTGGACGAAGGGCAGCCAGCCAAGGATGTGCAGGGCCACGATGCCCCAAATGCTGATCGTCATGGCGCCTTCCCAGGCCTTGAGCTTGCTGCCCGGGCTGAAACTGTGACGCAGGACAAAGACGCCCATGCGGATCAGCGTCAGCGCGCCCACCAGGAGGGTGGCGAGGTGCAGGAGTTCCGTCGGCATTCCCTTCAAATTCCGCAGCAAGGTGCTGGCCGCCACCAGCCATAGCCACAGGACGAGGGGAATCGCCACCAGCACGCCGGTACGCATGGCTGTGCGACGTATGCCCCGGGTGCCGCCGGGCTGTATCACCGGCTGCAGGCGGTGCTGCAGCTGTAATCCGATGAGCAGGGCCAGGGCGATGCCGGTGATGAGTACGCCGATCTGCCACCAGGTGGTCGCCAGGGTCAGTGCGTATTTTATGTCCTCCAGGGAGGGCAGTGCTTCAAACAGCTCCGACATGGCGTGGTTCCTGCGGTCGTAGGGGGCCGGTAAGCCGGGTAGTGCGCAGGATAGTCGTTGTTGCCGTCAAAAAAAAGCCCGCTTACGCGGGCGGAAGAGAGGAGAAGAAGATGCAATCAGGGCTTGATGTAGACGTAGCCCTCTTGCTGCAGTTTGGCCAGTTCCGCTACGCCACTCGGCACGATGTCTTTCTGGCTGACATCGAACAGATCATTTTTATAGTTGATCTTGCGGCCGACGAGGGTGTTGTTGCATACCTCGAATTCGACTTTCTGGCTCTTGAGGTTGAGTATCTTGCTCTGCATGTCCGGGTTGGTGTTGGCCATTTTCAGCAGATCCACGCCGTCTCCGTGCATCACGACCTTCAGGTCGATGTTGTCTTTGCCGACGGCGTTGATGTGATTCTGGATGTTGCCCAACGCTGCCTTCAGGACCTTCTCGTCATTCGTATTGATGTGATAGACAACTTTCTGCTTGGGGTAGCTGCTTCCCGACTTGGCGTCGCCCGCGGCGTGGGCAAAACCGGCGGACAGAACAAGCAGTGCGGTTGCCATAAGGGCGGTAATAGTTTTTGTCATAGCTTTGGTCTCCTGGACTAGTGGTTGGTTAAAGAAATAAGGGCCTGGATCAGACCTGTATGTAGACCCATCCCTGCTGTTGTAGCCGGATAATTTGGGCAACACCGGAATCGATCACCATGATATCGGGAAGCAAGCGGGTTTCGATGCCCAGGTCGCTGTATTTGTCCATGGTGTTCTGGCACGCGGCAAATTTCAGGTTGCTGTAACGCATTTGCATCTGCCTGACCCGCTCCGGGAAGGGTGACCGATCCGCCAGGAGCAGATTCAACCCCTGGCCGTTGGTGATGATCTCCACACGCGCCGGTTGCTTCTGTTTCTCGTACAGCTGCAACAGACTCTCCGCGTCGTCCAGCACCTCTTTGATATGTTCGGGCTTGCCGCTGCTCAAATGAAACAAGACTTTCATTACCTGCGGGTCGGCGTCGGCCAAGACGTGCGACGATGGGTTGTCAGGGGTGGTCGGCGCCAGCGTGGAGGGACTGACCATCGCAATTCCGCGCTTGACCAGACTATTGGCAGTGCGCCCGAAGTCGCGGTGTAGCGTGCTGGTCGAGTCACTGAGCTGGAGCCAACTGAACAGCACGCCGAGCGCGAACACCAGTCCGGCAGCCGCGCCGTGACGCAGTCGCGAGGACTTTTTAGGCAACGGTCTGCCAGGGGGTTGCGGCAGGTTTTTGTATGCGAGCTGAACCACGTCATGCATTTTGCGCAACTCACACACCCGCCGATTGAGGGTCTCGTCTTGGTTGATAGTGATATAGACGCGGCTCTTTTCCTCTATCGTCAGTTCATTGTCGACGAAGGAGTTCAGGTATTCGTCCGAAAATTGTTGTTCGTTGCTCATTTGATTCTCCGAATGTTGTTTCCCTGTGGTGCCGCTTGTTCTCCAAACTCACGCAGCAGAAGCGCTTTCATGGCCGTACGTGCCCGGCAGAGACGACTCATCACCGTGCCGATGGGGATATCGAGGATGGTAGCCACCTCAACGTACGAAAATCCTTCCAGGTCCACCAGTGTCACCACCTGTCGTTGACCTTCCGGCAGTTTAGTGATCGCCAGTCTCACTTTAGTAACTATTTGCTGTTCAGAATTCTCCGATTCCGGGGTGGTGTCGTGTATCAGCTCCACATCGTCGATGTCGTCCATGTCCCGTTGGCGCCGGAAATGATCGCGGTAACAATTCGTCAGGATACTGAAAAGCCAGGCATCGCGTGCCTGGGGGTCGCGCAACTGCGCGGATTTTTGGATCGCCTTGGTCAGGGTCTCCTGCACCAGGTCGTCCGCCAGGGCAGCGCTGTGACACCAGGCAAAGGCCATCCGATAGAGGCGCGAGCGGCTTTGTTCCAGCGCCGTGCGCATTTCGCGATTGCGGCCGAAGAGGTTTGTCAGCAGATCCATATCAAAGGCCTCAGTATTTTCACACTTACTATATGCAAAAGGACGGACTATGTTGACGATTTATTCCCTGGGGTACGGAAATAGGAGCAGGTTATAACCAGGCGGCCTGGCAACGTTCAGGCGTTGCGCAGCCAGCCGGCCAGGCTGGCGCGCGGTCGCAATGCCGGCAACACCTCGTGCTCGATGGTCTGGCTGTCAAAAACCACCAGACTGCCCGCCAGCGGCGGGATATCCACGCTCGTTTCGGCCGGGCCGCCGGGTAAATACAGGCGTAATTGCCCCCCGTCCACGCTACTCCAGGGGAAGTTCAAATAGAAGACACAGCTGATTCGCCGCCGGCTTTTCCCGCGAAAGACATCCAGGTGTCTCTTATAAAAGCCGCCCGCAGGGTACTGGGCGAAGTGGCTTTCGTAGTCGGTGAGGCCGAGAAAGTAGCGGTGGTTGAGGCGCACACGCAGGTCTTCCATGGCCTGCCAATAAACCGTCTGGGCAGGGGCCAGGTTCGCCGGGTCGAGCCACAGGATGGCGTCATTGCGCACGGTAGGCAGGACACGATAATCGTTACCAAGGCCGATACCCGCCGCGTGGGCCTTGCCCGCCTGGTATAGCGCATGGAGTTCTCCCAGTAGCGCGGCGGTGGTGTCCTGAGGAAGAAAATCCGGCAGGTTGGCATAGCCGTTTTGTGCCAGTGTCTCGAGGAGCAGGTCGAGACGGTCAGGTGCGGACGACGCTGCCGGCGGCGAATCAGGCACGCCCGGCAGTAAGTTGGTTGGATCAAGGACGCTCATCAATCAGAGTCCCTTGACCGATTTCAGGAGCATGGTGGCGGTTTTGTTGTTTTCCTGGGTAACCAGTTTTACCGGGATATGGTTCTTGTCCACGGCCAGCCAAGCGGTGAAGACTTCGGTCTCGTCGGACGGGGCGTGGGGTGACCACTGGATCACCACTGTATTGAAGCGCCCAGCGGGTGTATCGATGGCTTCGTTGCGCACATAGCGATAATCATAGGCCGTGAGCTTTTTGTCGCTGCTGAGGTGGACGGTATGCACCTGTGTACCCGTGGGTGGATTCAGCATCAAGGAGAATAGCAGACTGCCCTGATCCTGAGACGCCGGCGGCAGGGCCAGGTGGTTGCCATTGCTGTAGTCGATCTGCTGTTTGTCCCAGTCGAACACGACGCTGTGCCGGTGGGATTTGCTGGCGCCCACGCGGTATTTCAGATAGGACAACGGCTGCACTTGATGGTTGACGATGCGGAAGCGGCCTTCCTCGAACCATTCCACGCTGGTAAACATGCGCGCCATGCCAACCGGTGTGGTATGCAAGCCGTGCCGGTAGCTGCCGTCCGTCTGACGTTCCAGGGTGCGTGTGCTGGAGCCCACCGTGAGACTTCCGTAATACAGGCTGTAATTCACTTCCAGCCGGTCCGGCAGATCAGCGGATGCCGGCGCCGTCAGGACACTGCCCACGATAGCCAATAGGGTAACTAGGCGGATTTTCATTCTTGGGTTCCTGATTGGCATCAACTATTTGGGACAACGGGACTCGCGCTAGTCGTAGGGTGGGCGACCGCCAGGCGAGCCCATGGATGGGCGAGGTAGAGCGCTGTCGGGAACCGGCGCCGAGATGGCGGAAGTACTGGCGCCAGGCCCCTTGGG
>JAYUBZ010000198.1:0-8828 GCA_043740595.1 Gammaproteobacteria bacterium | reverse complement strand
CGTGGTGCGCTTTTTGTTGGTGCCGCCGGACACGCTGGGGGAGTCGATGACGGTGGGGAGGTCGAGGGTGGGGGTTAGGTATTGGTAGGTGGTGGTGCGGGTGGCGGTCGTCGTCACCGGCGCGGTGCAATCGCCGGTGAGGCCGGTGGTGTGGCTCACGCGTTGGTTGGTGGTGTTGTAGAGACTGGTGGTGACGTGGCCTTCCTCGTCTTGTTTGCAATTGAGGTTGTTGTTGGCGTCGAAGGTTTGGTTCAGCCACTTGTTATCGCCCGGGTTCAGCTTACTGTACAGCGTCCTTGCACCGGAAACCGTAAGAAAGTTCAATATTTCATTGTTATTGGCCGCATCCGTGATCGTGGTTTTGTCATATACATAGTTTAAGGTGAACGCTTCCTGAGGGGCGCCGTTATCGGTTTGGGCGTGTTGTGTCAATGAGGCTTTACCATCCGCGTTGTAGCCATAGGTGCTGTAGCGCGTCACCACACCGGAGAAACTGACGTACGAGATACCAGTCAGATTATGAATGAAGGTGGTGTTTTCGTAGTGATATTGCTTTCCGGTACCGTCGGGATAGGTAACCGAGGAGAGATCGTTATTAGTATTGTAGCCATAACGGGTAATGTTGCCGTTGGGGTCTGTCAATGTGGCAAGCTGCCCTAGCGTGCCGTAGCCCAAGGTGAGGGTGTGGCCGTAGGGTCCGGTGATGGTGGTAAGCTGACCACCAGTATTGTAGCCAAAAACAGTGATCTTGCCGCCGGCATTTGTCTCGCTAATCAGCCGACCGGCTAGCGTATATTGTTCCACCACACCATTTTGCTGATGATACGTCCGACCATCGGTTTGTTGGGTCACTGTATCGACTGTATCCAGCCGAGAAAAAATACCGGTGCTGGTTATTTTGAAGAGACTCCACACACCTCTCGGTCGCTGGGCGTGCAGGGTAGCACCGGGTGCGGACGACGTAACGCCGTCCACCGTGAGGGTTCTTGCATAGTCATGGGTCCAGTTGGCCCCCAAGGGCGACGCGCGTGACAGAACATTGGTTGCGATACTATTGATGCTATTGAACGCACGGCCGAAGGATGGGACGCCAGGACCACCGGTGAAGTCGACTTCGTATTCGTACTTGTTGCCGCTGCCTGGGTCGCACGGGTTGCCTGCAGGGTTTTTGCCACAACCGCCTTCGGGATAAGGTGTATTCGTCGGACTCCAGTCAAAGGTAGACCCGCCGCCCCACAGCTCCGTGTGAGTTGGTTGGGGGGAACAGCCTGGTCCTCCCACAACGGTGACGTTGTAGTAGAACGTGCATCGTACTAAGAAGAGACTCGGATCAGGGTAGGCCACACAACTTGGCAGAACGGTTAATACTTTGTTGGTATTGCATGCAGTATTCTGCAATGCGGTACTTACATCTGGAGCCATCCATGTAGCGCCCTGGTCCAATAACGCAGCCCACGAAAAGGTGTGAACTACATCACCAACCCCAGGGATACCTGTCGTAGCAGAAGTGCAGACATAACCATTCCAATGATATCGGCATATCTGAAACCCGGTCCCCGCAGGCAGATCAGCACCCGTAGCCGCATATGCAGGAGGTGCGTGCAGAAAGACCAGTGCACCCACTAATCCCGGTAGTAAAAGGGCATGACGCATAAAATAAAGAAGCCGCAGGGGATTGACACGCAGACTTTGTTTTAGTTTAAACATACATCCTCCCAGATGTGTGAACTAAGCCATCTCCGCACACAGATGGTTTTTTCTATATGGGCCAAACCATCAATGCAGGTCTAGCCTTTTTCTACCCGCACCATTGATGCCGATTTTTTTTGTAACATTCTGCACATCACAAATGCCGCCAGGGTGCGCGCAGGGAATGGGGAACAGGTGTTGAGTGATGAATATCCCCGAATCCCTTCGTTATTATTAATGGTTGTTATTTATTGTGTGCATCAGCCTACGCCGCGCTTTGTTCAACAGTCAAGTGAAATTCAGGTTGCGAGGGGTTAAAAGCACTCTATCCTGTGCAATGCGATCTGATGGGTGGGGGGTGCCGAGGAGGGAGTGCAGTGGCTGCTACCGCTTTATGATGAAAAACCGTGACGGCCTTGGTTATCCCTGAAGACAGTGCCTGGGTTGAGGGGATGGCCACGTCGCTGTCGCTCCTCGCCATGACACGCTTTGGCTTTTGCTTTGGACGTTCAGCGTCGAGTGGATAGGTAACGTCCATCCATTAGGCGGGACCTGCAGGGATTCTGGGACAAGTCTTGCCTTTTGCTCCCTCTTCCCGCCCCGCCACAATCCGACTGCCCCGCGAGCCTAAGGAAAACCATGACTACAATACAAATCAATCTACCTGATCAACTGGCCCAGGAGGCGCAGCGTGCCGGGCTGCTCACGCCGGCGTCGCTGGAGCGGATACTGCGTGAGTACCTGAAGGCGCGTAAAACCGATGAGCTGTTTGACACCATGGACCGCATGGCGGCGGTCGATGAGCCGGCCATGACGCCGGAAGAGATTGCGGAGGAACTGCACGCGATGCGTGCCGCATCATATTCGCACTTCGTGTCAGACGTCTTCGCTCGTGGCCTTCTGTAAGGCGTCTGCATGGCGGGGCAGCAACTGGCGGTAGTGCATCACCGTGAGGATTTCGATGCGTTGAGGGGTGACGCGGTAGATGATGCGGTACGGGCGCTCCAGTAGTTCACGCAGGTCGGCGTGGGGATAGTCCTGCACCTGCCGGCCGCTGCGTGGCGCCGCCCCCAACTGGCGCGTGCGTGCCAGGAGTCGGGCGATCATGTCTTTGGCCGCGAAGGGGGTATCTTGCGCGATATAGGCTTCGATGTCTTCCAGCCGCGCGAGCGCTTCCGGCGTCCAGTAGACGGCTGTCATCGCGTAATGCCGAAGCGCTTCTCGATGTCTTCTTGTGGAATGAGCCGACCCGCGTCGCTCTCGGCGAGCCCGCGTTCGATGGAGGCGCGCACTTCAATGCGGTAGGCGAGCTCGTCCCAACTTATCTCGTCGGGCAATTGGTCGATCAACTGGCGGGCGGCTTCTTTGACCTTGATGGAGGGCATGGCGGGCACCTAGTCGGGTATGTTGTTGTTTAAATATATCACGATCCTTCTTCGTTTGCCTCAGCGGATAATGTGGTTAGCAGGGCTTGCTCTACCGGGGTCTCATCGCCGGCGGACACTTCAAGTGTGCGTGTGAGTCTCGCGGGATGCGTCTTGGCATGCGCCTGTTCATGTGGGATATCCTTATCCGGAAAGATCACGTCCACTTCAATTCATTCAAATGGATCAAACACCTTCGCGCCTGTTTTCTGATAATCATTCGTGTCGCGCGTTACGACGGTTAATCCGTTGATGATCGCCGTGGCGGCGATTTGTTTGTCGAGTGCGTTTTCATGGTGTGGCACCCGAAGCTTCCCCCACGTCTGGGCGATAGCCTCATCCACGTCCAGGATGAAGTCCTGATACTCGTTGAGGACGACACCCAACCACTTCTCCAGCAGGCCGGCCTGGCGTGCATCTCCACGGTGGCGGATGAGTTCTATGCCTCTCCGCAACTCGCCTAGCGTGATAACGGACACATAGACCTGCTCATCGTCTTCGATCACCCGTTCGAAAAACTTCCGCACTCCTTTGTTGGCTTTTTGCCTCTTCCGTATCTCGCTCAGCACATTGGTATCAAGTCAATACACAGCCGCCCTTGGAGTCATCGACACGCTCAAAGTCAGCATCATCACCCACGTTGGGTATCGCGGCCAAGGCCTGCGCGAAGGTCTTTTTCTTTGGTCCCATCAGGACCTGTTTAAGAATTTCACGGTGTTCGGCCTCCGCGCTGCGGCCGTGCTTGGCTGCGCGCCGTTTGAGGGCGGGGACGATTTCGGGGGGAAGGTCTCGGACCAGCAATCGGGACATGGGTCGATACTCCTCTAGTTGATATCAATGATATCAACTATATTTAGTTGCATTTGCAATCATTGATAGCACCGGGAGGCGATAAAAAGCAGAGGTCTCCAAGGCAACGACAGAATTTCCGCATCAGGAATGCCGTTTACGAAAACCCAACCCCATGGCATCCAAGATCAGCAGTATGGCGCCCAGGGTAATGGCCGAGTCCGCCACGTTAAACGTCGGCCAGTGCCAGGTGCGGTAATAGACGTCGATAAAATCCACCACGTAGGTGAGACGCAGACGATCCACCACGTTGCCCGCCGCGCCCCCCAACACCAGCATCAGGGCGACGGCCACCTGCACGTCGTTGGCGCCGAGGCGCCAGAGCATGCTGAGGATCACGATGGACACGACGATGGCCACCCCCACGAAGAACAGGTTCTGCCAGCCGCTGGCGTCGTGCAGAAATCCGAAAGCGGCACCAGAGTTGTAGGTCAGCGCCAAGTTGAGAAACGGTGTGAGTTCCATGGACTGGCGTGTTAGGTGCTGCACCGCAGTCCACTTGCTGGCCTGGTCGAGAATAAACACGAGCACGGCGATCCACGATAATTTAAACATCAGGCAAAACTCCTCGATTCTCCGACGCCCTTCACATTCGTGACACAACGTCCGCAGAGTTGTGCATGCTCTTTGTCCACCCCCACGTCCGCGCGATGATGCCAGCAGCGTATACATTTGGTATGCGCTGATGGCGTCACCTTGACGCGCAATCCCGGCAGCGCCGTTTCGATACTGTCCACTGGCGCTGCACTCAACGCCTGCACGCGCGCGTAGGACGTGATGCAGACGAAACGCAATTCATCCTGCAGCGTATCCAGCAATGTTTTAAGCGCGGGATCGCAGTACAGATCCACCTCCGCATCCAGGGACGAGCCGATGATGCCGGCGACCCGCGCCTTCTCCATCTCGCGCCCAACCTGTTCGCGCACCTTCAGCACTTTGTCCCAGAACGTCATGCTGCGCACGCCCGTCGGGTCCGCGCTCGGCGGCGGGGCCTGCCAGGTGCTTAGGAAAACACTGGCGTCGCGCTCGCCCGGCATGCTCTTCCATATCTCTTCCGCGGTAAAACTTAATACCGGTGCCATCCAGCGCACCAGGGCTTCGAGGATGTGCTGCATGGCAGTCTGGGCCGAGCGGCGCGCAACGCTGTCGGGTTTTGTGGTATAGACGCGATCCTTGAGCACATCGAGATAAAAGCTGCCGAGCTCGATCACGCAGAACTGATGCAACTTCTGATACACCAGGTGGAAATTGAAATCTTCGTAGGCGGCGCGTATTTGTTGATCGAGGTCGGCCGTGGCATTTACCGCCCACACATCCAGCGCCAGCATCTTGTCCTGCGCCAGAGTATGCCGTGCCGGATCGAAACCGGAGAGGTTGCTGAGGAGGTAACGCGCGGTATTGCGGATGCGCCGGTAAGAATCGCTCATGCGCGTGAGGATTTCGTCGGAGATACTCATCTCGTTGCGATAATCCGTGGCGGCCACCCACAGGCGCAGGATGTCGGCGCCCAGGGTGTTGATGACCTTCTGCGGCAATATCGTGTTGCCCAGGGACTTGGACATCTTCTTGCCCTTGGCGTCGACGGTGAATCCATGGGTCAGCGCCATCTTGTAAGGCGCATGACCGCGCGTGGCCACCGACGTCAGCAGTGATGATTGGAACCAGCCGCGGTGCTGGTCCGAGCCTTCCAGATATAAATCCGCGGGCGTCTGCAACTCCGGGCGTTTATCCAGGACGCAGGCATGGGTCACGCCGGAGTCGAACCACACGTCCAGGGTATCGCTCACCTTGTCATAGTGGGCGGTGTCAGCGCCCAGCAGTTCCTGCGCGTCGAGTTCGAACCAGGCATCGATACCTTTTTGTTCCACCCGCTGCGCGACCTTTTCGATGATCGCCTGGGTGTCGGGATGCAGCGTGCCGTCCTTTTTGTGTGCGAACAGGGTCATGGGCACGCCCCAGGTGCGCTGGCGCGAGACGCACCAGTCGGGACGACCTTCGATCATGCCTTGGATGCGCGCCTGACCCCAGTCGGGCACCCAGGCGATCTTTTTGATTTCAGCGAGGGCCGCCGCGCGCAGACCCGCGCGTTCCATGCCGATGAACCACTGGGGTGTCGCGCGGAAAATAATCGGCGTCTTGTGGCGCCAGCAATGGGGATAGCTGTGGTGCAGCGCCTGCATGTGCAACAGCGCGCCGCGCGCCTTGAGGACTTCGATGACGTGGTCATTGGCCTTGAACACGTGTTCGCCGGCGAACAGCTCCGTGTCCGGCAGAAACTTGCCGTCGTCGCCCACGGGATTGTCCACCGGCAGTTTGTAGTGCAAACCCGCTACGTAATCGTCCTGGCCATGGCCCGGGGCCGTGTGCACTGCGCCCGTGCCGGACTCGGTGGTGACGTGGTGGCCGAGAATGATCGGCACCTCGCGCGCGTAAAACGGATGTTGCAGCATCACGCCTTCCAGCGCCGCACCGGCGACCGTGGCGATGATGCGATAGTCGTCCAGGGCGTAACGCGCCATACTGTCCTTCACCAAGGGTTCCGCCAACAACAGGCGTTCCGGGCCATGCTCACCGTCACACTGCAGCAGCACATAGGCCACCTGCGGATTCAACGCTACCGCTTGGTTGGCGGGCAGGGTCCAGGGCGTGGTGGTCCAGATGGGCACCACCACCGGCCCGCGCCCTTCGTGCTCCGGCACATGCTGGCAGCGGGCAAGAAACGCCGCGTCGTCCAGCGCCGCGAAGCGCACGTCGATAGCTGGCGAGGTCTTGTCTTCGTACTCCACCTCGGCCTCCGCCAGGGCGGAGCCGCAATCGATGCACCAGTGCACCGGCTTGTAGCTCTTGTACAAATGATCGCGCGCGATCACCTTGCCGAGTTCGCGGATGATGTCCGCCTCGAATTGGAAATCCATGGTGAGGTAGGGATGGTCCCAGTCGCCGAGCACGCCGAGGCGCTTGAAGTCCTCGCGCTGGCCGTCCACCTGCTTGGCGGCGTATTCACGACAGGCCTTGCGGAAGGTGGCGGCGTTTACTTTCTGTCCGGCCTTGCCGATTTTCTTTTCCACCATGTGTTCGATGGGCAGTCCATGGCAATCCCAACCCGGCACATAGGGCGCATCGAAACCACTCAGGGTTTTGGATTTGACGATGATGTCCTTCAGCACTTTGTTGACCGCATGGCCGAGATGGATGTCGCCGTTGGCGTAGGGCGGGCCGTCGTGCAGGATGTACTGGGGCCGGCCGCGGCCCGTCTCCCGCAGCTGCCGATACAGGTCCATGTCATACCACGCCTTGAGCGTCGCCGGCTCGCGCGTCGCCAGGTTGGCCTTCATGGGGAAGTCCGTCTGCGGCAGGTTGAGGGTGTGTTTGTAGTCTTTTTCTTTATCGGTCATGTTACTCGTCAGTGATCTCAGAAATTGGGTTTTATATATAGGGTGGATTATACCCGGAGGGCACGCGAGCGCAGCGAATCCACCAAGACCTTACCGGCCCCATGCCGCCGAGGTGGATTCGGCGCTATCGCGCCTTAATCCACCCTACGTCCGGGTAAAATCCACTCTACACATTTATTGGTCATGGTCGCAGCCTTTCATTCATGCTCGCGTGCGAGCGTATCAAAGCGTGCGCGCAACCAGGCACGCGCCTCGTCCATATCCTGATTTATGCGCGTCTTGAGCTCGTCAAACGAAGCAAAACGCTGCTCGTCGCGCAGCCGGTGCAGAAAGTCGATGCTGACGTAGCGACCATAAATCTCCTGATTAAAATCGAACAGATGCACTTCCAGCAACGTGCGCGTGCCATCCACCGTGGGACGGTTGCCGACGTTCGCCACCCCCACCAAGGGCTCCCGCTCGAGCCCAAACATTTCCACCACATACACCCCGCGCACCGGCGTGGTCTGGCGGTGCAGGTGAATGTTGGCCGTGGGGATGCCGATGGTGCGTCCACGCTGGTCGCCGTGCGCCACCCGGCCACACATGCGATAGGGGCGCCCCAGGAGTTTTTCCGCCGTGGCGAGATCGCCCGCGGCCAGCGCCTTGCGCACCCGCGTGCTGCTGACACGCTCGCCGTCGATGGTAAAGGTGTGCATGGGCACCGCCTGAAAACCATGACGCGCCCCGGCGGCCTCAAGCATGGCATAGTCGCCGGTGCGGTTTTTGCCGAAACGGAAATCGTCACCGACCACGAGGTACTGCACCCCCAGGCCGTCGACCAATACGCGCTGGATGAATTCCTCCGCCGGCATACTGGCCAAGTGGGCATCAAAACGCAGACACAGGACCCGGTCGACAGAGTAGCGTTGCAGCGCCTTGAATTTTTCCCGCAGGCGGCTCAAGCGCGCCAGCGCGGACCCAGGCTGAAAATATTCCTGCGGTTGCGGCTCAAACAACACCAGCACCGTCGGCAGATGCAGGGTAGCGCCCTTCTCCGCCAGTTGGCCGATCACCGCCTGATGGCCGAGGTGCACGCCGTCGAAATTACCCAGCGTGGCGACGCAACCGCGATGCCGGGACCTCAGGTTCTGCAGTCCGCGTATCAACTCCATGGGGATGGCTTCAAGTAGTGGTCAGTAACGGAAATCAATTTGCGCAACGCGCCGTCATCATACCTTAAAGCGGGAGAATAAAAGCTTGGCGGGCTGAATACAACCTCAGACGCCCTCTGAACTAATCCCCCTCTCCGTGCGGTTTTTGCCTCCCCGAAAGGGGCCCGTGCGGTTCGGGGGAGAGGGTTAGGGTGAGGGGGCAACAAAAGAGCGCTGGGTTACACCGCCCAGTCCGGATCGAATTCTTCAATCACCTCGCGCAGCGGGCGACGCCCGGAAAACCCTTCCTGGTAGGTGTGGTAGTGGCCCAGCTTGAG
>JAYUBZ010000197.1:0-3863 GCA_043740595.1 Gammaproteobacteria bacterium | reverse complement strand
GCAGGGCTACCAGGAGAAAATTGGGCAGGTTGCGGCGGCCGCCGCGCGGCGAAAATCCAAGCCTTGAAGCTTTTGTAGGGTGGGCATCGCCCACCAGCGGAAACTTATCGAGGCCCCGTGCGGTGGGCGATGCCCACCCTACGCACCAAGAACAGCCAGATGCAGCTTAAGAGTCCCTAACAAAAAGAAATTAACCGCCAAGACGCCAAGAAAGACACCTTTCAACCAGAATAAACTTGGCGTCCTTGGCGTCCTGGCGGTTTAGAATCATATTCATTACGCTCTTATTGTTATTGGTTTTGACAGCACTTTTCTGTATGGTCTCCCCGCAATGCTTATTCTCCTCAGTAATGATGATGGTTACCTGGCCCCGGGCCTCGCGTGCCTGGCCGAGGCCCTGCGGCCGTTCGCGCAGATCGAGGTGGTGGCCCCCGAGCGCGATCGCAGCGGCGCCAGCAATTCGCTGACCCTCACGACGCCACTGCGCGTCCAAAAAGGCAGTAATGGTTTTTTCTTTGTGGACGGCACACCCACGGATTGCGTGCACCTGGCCATCACTGGGCTACTACCGATTGAGCCGGATATAGTGATCGCCGGTATCAATCGCGGCGCCAATCTGGGGGACGATGTGATTTATTCCGGCACCGTGGCGGCGGCCATGGAAGGTCGCTTTCTCGGGTTGCCGGCCATCGCGGTGTCCCTGGCCGGCAAGGCCGGCGTGAATTTCGCTAGCGCAGCGCGCGTGGTGCTGCGCTTGCTGGATCAGCTGCGCAACGATCCCTTACCGGCGGACACGATACTCAACGTCAACGTCCCGGACCTGCCGTTTGATCAGATTGCCGGCTACGAGGCGACGCGTCTCGGTCATCGGCATAAAGCCGAACCTGTCATCCAGTCCGCCGACCCCCACGGCAATCCCATTTACTGGGTCGGTGGTCCCGGCGCGGAGGCGGACGCCGGGCCCGGCACGGACTTTCACGCCCTGCGCAACCATTTTGTCTCCATCACGCCGCTGCAGGTGGATCTGACGCGTTATGCGGCCCTCGACCAAGTGGCCTCCTGGCTGGGGAAAATGTCACGCACATGAGTCAAGCGTCGCAAGGTATCGGCATGACGTCGCTGCGCACGCGCGAGCGCCTGATACAGCGCCTGCGCGACAATGGCATACGCGACGAGCGCGTCCTCGCGGCGCTGCTGAATGTCCCGCGCCATCTATTCGTGGACGAGGCCCTCGCCAGCCGTGCCTATGAAGACTCGTCCCTGCCCATCGGCTACAGCCAGACCATATCCAGACCTTATATAGTCGCCCGCATGACCGAGGTGTTGTTCGCCAACGGCCACTTGAACAAGGTTCTGGAGGTCGGTACCGGTTCCGGCTATCAGACGGCCATACTGCTGGCCCTGACGGATGCCGTGTACTCGGTTGAGCGTATCGAGCCGCTGCACAAGATCGCCCGGCAGCGCTTGCAGAGCCTCGGCTATCGCGATTTCCGTCTGAATCTTTCCGATGGCACCTGGGGTTGGCCGGAACACGCGCCGTACGATGGCATCCTGGTGGCGGCGGCACCGGATGCCATTCCCATGGCCCTGTGTGAGCAGCTTGCCCCGGGCGGGCGTATGGTGATTCCCATCGGTGAAAAACAGACTCAGGAACTGGTGCTGGTCACGCGCGATTCCCGCGGCTTTACCACCGAGCAGCTGGGGTTGGTAAACTTTGTCCCGTTGGTGAGGGAGCAAAACTGATGCGTCCCCGGCCACGTCGATTCCGAGATCATGCCCGTTAGGCCAGCGTTGCTTGCCTTGCTTGCCTTGCTGGCCGGACTGATGCTGACAGCATGCGGCGGTGCCCGCCCCATCGTTCCCGTCAGCGACCGCAGTCTCGGTATGCGTCAACCCGAATCGGAGCTACGCACCGTCGTGCACGGCGACACGCTCTACAGCATAGCCTGGGAGTCGGGTAGGGATTATCACGATCTGGCGGCCTGGAACGGTCTGGCCCCGCCTTACACTATTGTTCTCGGTCAGCAAATACGTCTGTATCCACTGCCCAATAACATGGCGTTGCCGACGCCCCCTCCCACCGCATCGGTGGGTGCGAAGAAAACCGGCCAGTCGCCCGCCGCCAGTACGTCGAAGCCGCTCAAGTCCGCAAAAAAGACCGTTGCCACTCGCACTGCCAAGACGGGCATCAAGCCCCCCAAGCCTGCGTCTACAGCCGCCGTCATCGCCAAATCCAGCAAGCCCGTACCCAAGGGTGGCCGTGCGAGTCGTCTGACAGCTGTTGCTAAATCGGGCTGGGTGTGGCCGGCGAGTGGCAAGGTGCTGAAGAATTTCGATGAAAACGGTGCTGGCAAGGGGTTGGACATCGGCGGATCCAAAGGTCAACCGATACAGGCAGCCGCAGCAGGTCGCGTGGTTTATCAGGGGAGTGGACTTCGCGGTTACGGACAGCTTATTATCGTTAAACACAATGATGAATATTTAAGTGCCTACGCCCACAATGACCGGATCTATGTTAAAGAAGGTGATACAGTGAAACGCGGCCAGAAAATCGCGGCCATGGGCGACAGCGGTGCCGATCACGTCATGTTGCATTTCGAGATCCGGCGCAACGGCAAGCCGGTCGATCCACTCAAATATCTCCCGAAACGATAAGTTATGGCACGCCGCAAAACATCCCCCGGAAAAAGCGCGAAAAAGAACGACTCGGACCACGAGGAACCCGGCGTCAGCGCGCCCGCCTTGGAGGGGCACGCGGAGGAGGATGCCGAACCCGCGGCGGCGGACGACGCCGATAGCGATGCGGACAGCAGTGAGGATGCCGACGAAACCACGACGACAGCGGTGGCCGACGATGAAGAGGGTGAGGAGGAGCAGTCCGTTGCCAAGCGCAGCCGTGAGGAAGCCGCGGAACGCGCTGACACGGCTGAGCCCACACTACAGGCCGATGCCACACGTCTTTATCTGAAGGAGATCGGATTTTCCGCGCTGCTTACTGCCGAAGAAGAAGTGTATTTCGCCCGCAAGGCGCGCAAGGGCAACGAGGCAGCGCGCAAGCGCATGATAGAAAGCAACCTGCGCCTGGTGGTCAAGATCGCACGCCGTTACATGAATCGCGGTCTGGCACTGCTTGATCTCATCGAAGAGGGCAATCTCGGTCTGATGCGCGCCGTGGAGAAGTTCGATCCGGAACGCGGCTTCCGTTTTTCCACTTACGCCACTTGGTGGATACGCCAGACCATCGAGCGTGCCATTATGAATCAGACGCGTACCATCCGCCTGCCGGTGCATGTACTGAAAGAAATCAACATCTATCTGCGCGCTGCGCGCTATCTGTCCCAAAAGCTGGATCACGAGCCCACACCGGAGGAAGTGGCGACCCTGCTCGACAAGCCGATCGAGGATGTAAAGGCGATGCTCGGGCTGAACGAGCGCATCAGCTCGGTGGACGCCCCCCTGGATGTCGACCCGGATCGCTCATTGCTGGATGCGATTGCGGACGAACGCACCCCGGATCCGGAGAAAATCATGCAGGACGAAGACCTGCACGCCCAGATCCGCGCCTGGCTGAATGAGCTGAACGACAAACAGCGTGAAGTGGTCGAGCGCCGCTTTGGTTTGAATGGCCGGGAAATTTCCACCCTCGAGGAAGTCGGCGCCGACATCGGCGTGACGCGCGAACGGGTACGTCAGATTCAGGTGGAGGCCTTGCGACGGCTGCGCGTCATGCTCGAAAAGAGCGGCTATTCCATCGATTCGCTATTCTGAACAGAACCCTCAAATCCCCGACTACCCCGGCACCGGTTTTGAGTAGGGTGGGCATCGCCCACCAGGGATATCAGCCGACGCCGCGGCGGGTGGGG
>JAYUBZ010000196.1:0-2637 GCA_043740595.1 Gammaproteobacteria bacterium | reverse complement strand
CCAGCCTTACCTGGTAAGGAAGAGCCCGCTCCTTTCCTGGTTATCTTTGCTCACCCGCTGCCTCCCATTGAGGAGGTTGCCATGGACAGAAGACTCTATTTCATTTTCTCAAACACTCATCAAGCACAACAGGCCTTTGCTGATCTTAAAAACGCAGGTATAGACCAGAACCATATCCACGCACTGTCGCGCAGCGATATCGATCTCGGTACGCTGCCACTGGCCACGGTCCCGCAACGAAGCGATCTGGCATGGCGCATGGAGAATGTGGCGTGGCGTAGTAATCTCGCGTTGTTTGCGCTGGGGTTGCTCGCGCTGTTGATAGGTATCTACACCGGCATTTCCGCCTTATCGCTGTTGGGCTTGGCGGTGATGCTCCTGACCTTCATCGCCGGAGCGATGTTTGCGAGTCAGGTGCCGGATGCACACCTCGATGAGTTCCGCGGCACCCTGGCGCACGGTGACATCGTCCTGTTGGTAGACGTACCGCGGCGGCGACATGGTGAAATCGAGGAACTCATGCGTCAACGCCACCCCGAGGCAATCCCTGGGGGCAGCAGCTGGACCATCGACGGACTCGGTATCTAGCTAGGGAAGCCCTGAACAAGTTGTCATTTCGAGCGCAGCGAGAAATCTGACGTTGAGATAGTTCAGCGTCATCATGGTGTTACTAGATTTCTCCCTTCGGTCGAAATGACAGTGGGACTTAATCAGAGCTTCCCTAGACTTAAAAACGTTGGATGCGGCGGCTTGCTGACAGCTTAGTCCATGCGAGATAAGCCGCCTGCTCCCGCCGACCTCGTTCTCTCAGACCGGCTTGTATTTTAACCCGCCGCCAGCACCTGCTGCGCGCGGTACAAGCCGATCACCGTCTTGGCATCCCGTATGTCACCGCCGGTGGCGCGCGCCAGCGCCTCGTCCAGGGTCACCCAATGCACCTCGATGATCTCGTGCTCTTCCGTCTGGCGCGCCACGTGTTCCAGCTCGCGCGCGAAGAACAGATGCACCACTTCAGTGAACACTCCCGGTGAACTGATCATCGAACCCAACTCGCTCCAGTGGCGTGCCACCAGCCCCGCCTCCTCCTCCAACTCGCGCTGCGCGGTGGACAAGGGAGACTCCCCGGGATCAAGTTTGCCGGCGGGTATTTCCCACATCCACGCCTGCATCGCAGGGCGATACTGACGTATCAGACAAACGCGCCCCGAGCTGTCGAGGGCCACGGCGGCGGCTCCCCCTGGATGACGCACAACCTCAATCTCACAACTGCGCCCATCCGGCAGCTGGGCAGACTCCACGCTCACCGTGACGATCTTGCCTTGGAACACTGGATGATTGTGTCTGGCCAATTTATTAACCCATAGTGGACAAAAACCGTTATACCGCCTGCTTTTTGTAGGGTTGGCATCGCCCACCATGCGGTGCGACGGTTGGCACATGCTGGTGGGCGATGCCCACCCTACGTCTGCTTGCGTGGTATTTTTTAATGCGTTAGGTCTAAAGCTCCCGTGCCAGCAAGATGGCATCTTCGCGCCCGTTATGCGCGGGATAATAATTCTTGCGCACACCCAGCTCGTTAAAACCCAGTTTTGTATACACGCGATAAGCCGCCGTATTCGAGACCCGAACCTCGAGGAATGCTATGCGCGCCGCCTGCGTGCGCGCCAGCTCCAGCAGGCCGTCGATCATCTGGGCGCCATGACCACGCCCCTGGTAGTCGGGTGCGATGCAGATATTGAGCAGATGACATTCACCGGCACCGACGGAGAGTATGCCGTAGCCGAGCAGGTCTTCGCCGCTTTCAAATACCATGCAGGTGTAACCATAGCGCAGACAATCGCGGAAAATACCGAGGGTCCAGGGAAAGTCATACGCCACAAGCTCGATGTCGATCACCCGGGCAAGGTCTTCTTCACACATGGGCCGCAGCCTTGGCACGGCACTGGACGCCAAGGCGCTCATGCACCCGCCTGAACAATAGCGCGCGCCCGGCACAGATCTTCCCAGGTCTTGCGCTTGTCGCCGGGGGTGCGCAACAGGTAGGCGGGATGATAGGTCGCCACCAGGGGAATGCCATGATAGGCATGCAGGTTCGCGCGCAGCCTGCCCAGGGGCAGGTCGCTCTTTAACAGGCTATGGGCCGCGTGCCGACCCAGGGCAACGATGACGCGCGGCTGCAGCAACTCGATCTGACGCAACAGGAACGGTTCGCAACAGGCCACTTCCTGCGGCAGAGGATCACGGTTATTGGGTGGACGACACTTGAGCACGTTGGCGATGTAGACCTCATCGCGCTTGAGCCCCAGGGCAAACAACATGGCGTTAAGCAGCTGGCCGGCGGGGCCGACAAAAGGCTCGCCCTGCCTATCCTCCTCCGCGCCCGGCGCCTCTCCCACGAACAGCCAGGGTGTATTGCGCGAGCCGGCACCGAAAACCGTCCGGCTGCGGGTCTGATGGAGATCGCAACGGGTGCAACCGGACACCGTCTGCGCCAGGGTGTCCCAGTCCATCCCGCCGATATCCACCCTGGGGCCGTCGGGCGCTCGCGCTACAGGCGGATAAACCGATTCCATGTTACCCGGCGTTATCGGCGACGCGGGCACAGACGCGGTTACTGTCACGGAAGCCGCCGACCCA
>JAYUBZ010000195.1:0-4248 GCA_043740595.1 Gammaproteobacteria bacterium | reverse complement strand
CCAGCCTTATCTACCGCGTGACCCAGTTTCATGCCTTGTCGGGTCTCGTTTTCAGCCTATTCCCCTTTGGCCAGGGACGGCGTCGCAAGCCACGCCCGGGTATGGAGCCGTCCTCGGGCGGATCCTAGCAGGCCGTGCTGCGCTTGCAGTGACGGGAGACCGAGGCGCCGAATTTCGGTAAACTGGTCGGCGTAATTTGTTCTATCCTTGGCGACTGTCTGCACAAATTAAGGAATGATGGTTTGACTGACTCTCCCTATAGCCTCAACGCCACCGAAGACAATTTTGAACAAGAGGTGTTACAGACCTCTCATCGCACGCCGGTACTGGTGGATTTCTGGGCGGACTGGTGCGGTCCTTGTCGGGTCCTGACCCCGATACTGGAGAAGTTGGTGGAGGAGTACGCCGGCCGGTTTATCCTCGCCAAGGTCGAGGCGGATGAAAACATGCGCCTGGCCGGGCGCTACAGGCTGCGCGGTTTCCCCACGGTCTTGTTGTTTAAAAATGGCGAGATGCAGGCCCAGTTCAGCGGGGCAAAACCCCATACGTTTGTGCGGGATTTTATCGCCCCCTACCTGGGTGCCACCGGGACCACGGTACGGCAGGTGTAAACAGGGCTAAAAGGGACATTTCCCGCTGGAGCAGCCATTATCTTGGGCGGCAGGCAGGAATAGGGCTGGTGATATTGACCCTAATATGTCCCCCCTTTATACTTCGCGGCCTTTGCGCCGGCCCTGCGAGAGATTTTTAGGGGGCCAATTAAATTTTTTATGGCCAGAGGCCGATGCAGGCACGTACTTAAAGCCTTGCACAGTGAAATCAGAAACCTGGTGAGCGACGACATCCGACGGGTATTGTCCGGCCAGCTGCTGGTAGCAGTGCTGGCGGGTGTGGCAATCGTGGTGATCCAGGGCTGGAATACGGGATGGCATATGGCACTGTCGGTGGTTTACGGCAGCGGCGTGGCATTGGCGAATACGCTATTACTGATGTGGCGTCTGGGGCGTAGCGCCCGGCGCAGCCCTGCCGACGCGAACCGGCAGCTGCGAATGTTCTACCTTTCCAGTGTGGAGCGGTTTCTGGTGGTGGCCACGTTGCTGGTGGCAGGCATGACGGCCTTGGGTTTGTTGCCGCTGGCGGTGGTGGCGGGATTTGTGTTGGGTCAACTGACCCTGCTGATCGCAGGGTTCATGGGTGGGATAAAGTAATACATGTCGAGCGAAACACTCACATCTTCTGAATACATCAAGCATCACCTGCAGAATCTGACCTATGGCCAGCTGCCGGACGGCACCTGGGGCCTGGCGCACACGGCAGCGGAGGCCAAGGCCATGGGTTTCTGGGCCATCAATGTGGACAGCATGTTCATGTCCATTGTGCTCGGCGCCGTGTTTCTGTTTTTCTTTCAGCGCGCCGCGCGCCGCGCCACCGTCGGCATACCCGGCGGCTGGCAGAATTTCGTCGAATGGATCGTGGAGTTCATCGACAGCAGCGTGCGCGGTTCGTTCTCGGGGAAAAACGCCATGGTCGCCCCCCTGGCGCTGACGATTTTTATCTGGGTGTTCCTCATGAACACCATGGACCTCCTGGCCATCGACCTGGTGCCGCAGCTGGCACATCATCTCGAGCTGCCGTTCTTCAAGGTGGTGCCGAGCACCGATCCCAATATCACCTTCGCCATGGCGCTGTCGGTGTTCGCCCTGGTGATCTTTTACAGCATCAAGGTCAAGGGCATCGGCGGTTTCCTGCACGAGCTGACGATGCAGCCGTTTCAGGCCAAGTCCGTGGTCATGAAGACTGTGTTCCTGCTGCCGAATCTTTTCCTTGAAATCATCAACCTCATCTCCAAGCCCATCTCGCTGTCGTTGCGGTTGTTCGGCAACATGTATGCCGGCGAGATGATCTTCATCCTCATTGCCGTGATGTACGGCGCCGGTTGGTTGCTGGGTTCCTTTGCCGGTGTGCTGCAGCTCCTCTGGGCGATCTTCCATATTCTGATCATCACCCTGCAGGCCTTTATCTTCATGACCCTGACCATCGTCTACCTCGACATGGCCCATAGCGAGCACTGATTTTCGTTCTTAAACTTAATTACTTTTTCTTTCTTTAGGAGATACAAATGGAAAACGCACTATTATATATCGCCGGCGCCATCATGATGGGTCTGGGTGCGCTGGGCGCGGCCATCGGCATCGGTGTTCTGGGCGGTCGCTTCCTGGAAGGCGCCGCGCGTCAGCCGGAACTGATCCCCATGCTGCGCATCCAGTTCTTCATCGTCATGGGTCTGGTGGACGCGGTGCCCATGATCGCCGTGGGTATCTCCATGTACATCCTGTTTGCGGTCATCAAGTAATTTCGATACGCCGCTGGCAACGCTACTTTAAGGTTCGCGTATGAATATCAATGCTACTATTTTCGGGCAGATCATCGTCTTCGTCCTGTTCGTGGCTTTTTGCATGAAGGTAATATGGCCGCCGGTGATGCGGGCCCTGGCCGAGCGCAAGAAACAGATCGCCGACGGCCTGGCGTCCGCTGAAAAAGGCCGGCACGAACTGGAGCTCGCGGATAAACGTTCGGTTGAGATACTGCGCGAGGCCAAAGACCATGCAGCGGAGATTCTGGCCCAGGCAGATAAACGTTCCGCCGAGGTGATCGACGAGGCCAAGAACGCCGCGCGCACTGAGGCCGAGAATATCCTCAAGGCCGCCAAGGCCGAGATCGGACGCGAGATCAACGCGGCGCGCGAGCAGTTGCGCGCCTCGGTGGCCGAGTTGGCCGTGAGCGGTGCGTCGCGCATCCTGGAAAAGGAAGTGGACGCCAAGGCCCACGCCAAGCTGCTCGACAGCGTCATGCAGCAGCTGTAAGGAAACTCGTCCATGTCCGAAAACATTACGCTTGCCCGCCCCTACGCCGAAGCCGCTTTCGGCCTGGCGCAGGACAACAAGGCGCTGAAGCAGTGGTCCGAGATGCTGGCCCTCGCCGCCGCCGTGGCCGCGGACGTTCAGGTCGCGCGTCTGGCCATGGACCCGCGGGTGGCACGCGAGCGTTTCACCCAGTTGTTTCTCGACATCTGCGGCAAGGCGCTGTCGAAAGAGGGCGCCAATTTTATCCGCGTGCTGCAGGACAACCGCCGCATCGCACTGTTGCCGGAAATCGCCCAGCTGTTTGAGGCGCGTCGCGCCGAGGCCGAGGGCCGTATCGAGGCGCAGGTGATCTCCGCCTTTGCCATGACGCCGGAGCAGACCAGTAAAATCGCCGCCGCCCTGAAGAAAAAATTCGGTCGCGAGGTCAGTGTCACCAGCAGCGTCGACGCGGCGCTGATTGGTGGAATGATTATTCGTGCCGGCGATGTCGTCATCGACGGTTCCGTGCGCGGCAAACTGCGCGCACTCGCCTCCCATTTGAATCGTTAAAGGTAAACCCATGAGCCAACTGAACCCTTCTGAAATCAGCGAGCTGATTAAGAGCAAGATCGAAAAATTCGAAACCGCCGCCGAGGCGCGCACCGAAGGTACGGTGGTGAGCCTGACCGACGGCATCGCACGCATCCACGGTCTGTCCGACGTGATGCAGGGCGAGATGATCGAATTCCCCGGCAACACTTACGGTCTCGCGCTCAACCTGGAGCGCGACTCCGTCGGCGCCGTGATCCTGGGCGATTACCTGCATCTGGGCGAAGGCGACAGCGCGCGCTGCACCGGCAAGATTCTGGAAGTGCCCGTGGGTGAAGAACTCATCGGCCGCGTGGTCGACGCACTCGGTACCCCCATCGACGGCCGCGGACCCATCAAGGCCACGCAGACCTCGCCGATAGAAAAAGTGGCGCCCGGCGTGATCCAGCGTAAATCCGTGACGCAGCCGGTGCAGACCGGCCTCAAGGCCATCGATGCCATGGTGCCCATCGGCCGCGGTCAGCGCGAACTGATCATCGGCGACCGCCAGACCGGCAAGACCGCCGTGGCCGTGGACGCCATCATCAATCAGAAGGGTACCGGTGTTATCTGTATCTATGTGGCCATCGGCCAGAAGGCGTCCTCTGTCGCCGCCGTAGTGCGCAAGTTGGAGGAACACGGCGCCATGGGCCACACCATCGTGGTGGCCGCCACCGCCGCCGATTCCGCCGCCATGCAATACATCGCACCGTACTCCGGCTGCACCATGGGCGAGTTCTTCCGCGACACCGGGCGCGATGCGCTCATTGTGTACGACGACTTGACCAAACAGGCCTGGGCCTATCGCCAGATCTCA
>JAYUBZ010000194.1:0-2785 GCA_043740595.1 Gammaproteobacteria bacterium | reverse complement strand
TTTTGCCTGTGATTGGGTCCATCGTGCTTTTTCAATCTGGATGGCGCCCCGCGTCACGGGTCAATTATGGCGAGCTGGTGCTGCCCGCCCGCCTCCTGTCCGATACCGCCTTAACGACCCTGGATGGCCGGGTGCTGCACTTAAGCCAGCTACAGAAGAAATGGACTATGCTTTACTTCGGACCGGCGGATTGCAACGCGGCTTGCCAGCACCAGCTGTATCTCATGCGCCAGGTGCACATCGCACAAGGGCCTGAATCGGACCGGGTACAGCGCGCTTACGTGGTCACCGGGCCGGGTTCCCCCGATGCCTTACGAAAGGACTATCCTAGTATGCTGTTTTTGACCGGCACCGCGGACACCATCAGCCAGCTGGCGGCGCAGTTTCAGCTGCCGGCGGGTTCGCCCTTGGACAGGCTAGGGCGGGTGTATCTGGTGGATCCAGCGGGTTATTTCATGATGAGCTATCCCGCCGATGCGGAGGGTGAAGGTATGCGTCGGGACCTGGTGCGTCTGCTCAAGATTTCCAAATCCGACTAGTCATGCTGAAGACCAGCAAATCGGCAAAGTTTTTGCGCCTGGCGATGTTCTCCGCGCTGTTTGCCTTTTTGATGGTGTTGATCGGCGCCTATGCCCATATCTCCCGGGCCGGACTCGGGTGTCCCGAATGGCCAGGTTGCTACGGACGCTTGTTCGCGCCGACCACGGCACAGGAGCTGGACGAGACGCGGGTAGTCACCCCACGGGTCACGGATGAAGAGGCCAAGGCGTGGAAGGATACGCTGCACCGTTACGTATCCGGATCCCTGGGTCTGTTGATGTTCCGCCTGCTCTATCTGGGCTGGCAACTGAAAAAGCGCTATCGCAAACAGCAAGTGATCATACCGGCAGTGGTATTTCTGCTGGTATTCTCCCAGACCATACTGGCGGCGGTCACTGTCACGCTGCAGTTCAAGCCGCTGATCATGATGTCGAACCTGGTGACGGGCCTCACCATCCTGGGCCTGCTCTGGTGGGTGGCGTTGCGCGAACAGCGGTTCTGGAAACCGGTCAATGCAGCGCCTGCGGTGCTGAACGATTTACGGCCGCGCGTCTTTGTCGGCCTGCTGCTGGTGGTGGCGCAGATCGTTCTGGGTGGCTGGACCAGCGCCAACTATGCCGGACTGGCGTGCCCGGATTTTCCCACCTGCCGCGGCGCCTGGTGGCCCAATATGGATTATGTCGAGGGTTTTGCCCAGTGGCGCGCTATCGGGCTTGACTATGAGGGAGGCATGCTGAGCCTGGCGGCGGCCACGGCCGTGCATGTGGCGCATCGTCTCGGCGCCGTGATAACGTTCTTATACGTAGGCTGGCTGGCGCTGCACACCATGCGCCTCGGTTACGAAAATAACCTGTGTCGTTATGGGTTTCTGGTGCTGGTGCTGGTGGTCGCCCAGGTTTTTCTGGGGGCGACCAATGTGTTATTCCACCTGCCGATCATCTTGGGTGTCCTGCATACCGGGTTTGCGGCACTGCTGCTGTTGAGTCTAATTACTTTGAATCATGTGGTGCGCCCGCGTAAACTCAGCCCCAGCTGAATAAACATAACGCCATAAATAATGCTGCCTGGCAGTGGCAGTTGTAGGGTGGGCATCGCCCACCATCGTGCGCTGCCGATGCCGTGTGCGGTGGGCGATGCCCACCCTATAAACCAGGCGTTATTTATCTCGCTATATTTAACCAGCGTTAATAAAGATTGTAAGGGGGAGTGGTCATGAGAAGTGAAAGCCAAGTTGCTATCGAAGCGCCGCGTGGCCGGCGTTTGCTCGCCCTGGCGGCGGAGTTCTATGAACTCACCAAACCACGCGTGGTCATGCTGATCGTCTTCACCGCCGTGGTCGGCATGTTTCTTTCGACCCCGGGCATGGTGCCATGGAGTGTGTTGCTTTATGCCACCGTCGGTATCGGCCTTGCTGCCGGATCGGCCGCGAGCATCAACCACCTGCTGGATCAAAAGGCCGATGCCGTCATGGCGCGCACGCGCGCCCGTCCCCTGCCCACGGGCAGCCTCACCTCGCGCCAGGCCCTGAGTTTTGCGCTGTTGCTGGGCGTGGCGTCCATGCTGCTGCTGGTCGTGAAGGTGAATCTGTTGACGGCGGCGCTCACTTTCCTCTCGCTCATCGGCTATGCAGTTATCTATACGGTATTTCTGAAACACGCCACACCACAGAATATCGTGATTGGCGGCGCCGCCGGTGCCGCGCCGCCGGTGCTCGGTTGGGCGGCGGTCACCGGCGAGGTCAGCGGCGACGCGCTGTTATTGTTCCTCATCATCTTCGTCTGGACGCCGCCGCACTTCTGGGCGCTGGCGCTCTACCGCCAGAAGGAATACGCCAAGGTCGGCATACCCATGCTGCCTATCACCCACGGCCCCGAATTCACGCGCCTGCATATTCTGCTCTATACCATTATGCTGACCGCGGTGACCATCATGCCGTTTGCCACCAAAATGAGCGGTTGGTTCTATCTGATCGGCGTTTTGCTGCTGGACGCCATGTTCCTGAATTACGCCTGGAAGCTGTACCGGCATTACAGCGATGCCCTGGCACGCAAGGCCTTCATTTATTCGATACAGTATCTGTCGTTGTTGTTTGCGTTGTTGCTGATTGATCACTATCGCCTGTATATCGCCGAGGCGTTGCAGTCGGCGCTGTACTAGCTGGTCGTTACTGCTCGGGAACATCTGAATACGCCCCCCGCTCCATGGCAGAGGCCAGTATTTTGTAGGGCGGGCATCGCCCACCAGC
>JAYUBZ010000193.1:0-2895 GCA_043740595.1 Gammaproteobacteria bacterium | reverse complement strand
GCGTTATTCCGTGGATTTCGACGGCGACCATAAACGCAATCTCATCACCAGCACCGCGGATGCCATCGGCAGCGTCGCCAACTATTTCAAGGCGCACGGCTGGTTGAAGAGCGAAGCGGTGAGCGAAGACGTCAAGCTCGAAGGCAGCCTCTACAGCTGGCTGGAAAACACCGGCAACGAACCGACCCTCAGCGTCTCGCAGCTGAAGAAATACGGCGTCATCCCGATTGAGGGCATAGACCTGAAACAGCTGGCCTCGCTCATCACCCTGGAGGGCGAAAACGGACCGATGCATCGTCTCGGCTATAATAACTTTTACGTCATAACACGCTATAATCGCAGCAAGCGTTACGCCATGGCCGTGTTTGAACTCAGCCGTCAGTTGCACCAACAGTATGACGAGACGTCACAGTGATCATTATCCGGCTTCCATCCAACGCACGCCGTAGCCTCTGCCTGCTGCTGCTCACCCTGTTACAGGCGGCGTGCAGCAGCGTGCCCAGCAACCGCGGCGGCTACTATCAGGACGACGGCCCGCACAGCCATCCGCAGGTGGATGTCTCCGCCATACCCGATGCCGTGCCGCGCAATGACCCGCACAGCGCCAGCGGCAACAAACCCTATAGTGTTTTCGGCAAGATGTACTACCCGCTCAAGGATGTCAGCGGCTATCACGAGCGTGGTATCGCCTCCTGGTATGGAAAAAAATTCCACGGAAAAAAGACGTCCAGCGGTGAGGCCTACGATATGTACAGCATGACCGCGGCGCACAAGACGCTGCCGCTGCCGAGCTACGTGCGCGTGCGCAATTTAAATAATGGCCGTAGCGCCATAGTACGCGTCAATGACCGCGGCCCGTTCCTCGAGAACCGCTTGATCGATCTGTCCTATGCCGCGGCACAGCGCCTCGGTATCGTCGGCAGCGGTACCGGTATCGTGGAGGTGGTGGGTATCAACACGGACGAACCGGCATCCAGCAACATGACGGCACAGGCGCCCGCCGCCGCATCGGCGCCGGCCTCCACGGACAGCACGCCCCAGCCGCGCCTGTATCTGCAGGTCGGCGCCTTCACCAGCCGCGCCTATGCCGAAAATCTGCGGCTACAGCTGGAACGCGCGGAGTTCAAGCCGGTCCAGGTTCAGGTTGCGTCGCAGGATCAGACCACCCTGTATCGCGTACGTATCGGACCGCTGTCGAGTGTGGATGCCAGCGACAGCCTGGCGCAGCGCATCGCCGGTTATGGTATACACAATGCCTTCGTGACGGTGGAGTAGGACTGCTGGCTAATAGAATCTTGAACCACCTGGGTGCAAAGAAAAGCTCAACGAGAATTATATTAATACCGATCGTTTTTGTCGCAAGCCTAACGTCGATGCAGAATGCAGGGTGGGCATCGCCCACCGTTACACGGCCGCCGACGCTCCCAATGGTGGGCGATGCCCACCCTACCCGTGCCCAGGTGATGTCATGAAATACGTAAAGATCAATTATTGGGTTCAAAACTATAGAGTGACCCCGGCGTCTTGGCAGTTACTCATTCTGTTGGGAGTTCTTAGTCATTCGTATAGATAATCGCATTATCCCGTCTGCCAACACCGCGCCGGCCACCTTTTCTGCAACGCTGGTCATGACCCGCTATTTCTCCTATCTGTGCCTCTCCCTGATGCTGTTTTCGTCCGCGGCCCCGGCGGAGGAACCCACCGCACCCCAGGTCGCGGCCAAATCCTGGCTGCTGGTGGACTACCACAGCGGCAGCGTGCTGGCGGAACACGCCGCCGATGAACGCCGCGAACCGGCCAGTCTGACCAAACTCATGACAGCGTATGTGCTATTCAAGCAATTACGCGCGGGGAAATTCAGCCTGGACGACAAGGTGCCGGTGAGCGCCACGGCCTGGGGCATGCCCGGTACACGCATGTACCTGCGCCTGAACGACAAGATCAGGGCGGAAGACCTGATCAAGGGCATGATCGTGCAATCCGGCAATGACGCGACCATGGCGCTGGTGGAATATGCAGCCGGCAGCCAAGGCCGGTTTGTAACCCTGATGAACGCCGCGGCCGCGACCCTCGGCATGCAGGCCACGCATTTTGCCAACGCCACCGGACTGATCCAGGCGGAACATTACTCCACTGCGCGCGACATCAACCGGCTGAGCGTCGCCCTGATGCGCGACTTCCCCGACTATTATCAGCGCTGGTTTGGGCTGAAGGAATTCAGCTACGCCGGTCTCACCCAGTACAACCGCAACACGCTGTTGTGGCGCGTGGCCGGAACGGACGGTGTCAAAACCGGACACACGCGCAGTGCCGGCTTCTGTCTGGTGGCCTCGGCGATACGCGACAACATGCGCCTGGTGGCGACCGTCATGGGGGCAACGAGCGAGCAGGCACGCGCCGAGGCCGGCTCGACCCTGTTGGACTTTGGCTATCGCGCCTATGAGACGCGCCTGCTGTACCAATCCCTCGCGCCATCGGTGCATGTGCGCGTGTGGATGGGCGATATGGAGATGCTGCCCGCGGGTATCGGCCAGGATATCTACCTGACTCTGCCACGCGGCGATTTCGCTAAGCTCAAGGCCAATATCCTCATCCCCCGACCGCCCACGGCCCCGATCAAGGCCGGCGACGCCATTGGCCAGGTGCATCTCAGCCTCGACCAGAAAGCCCTCGGTGATTATCCCTTGCTGGCCCTGCGCACTGTGCAGCAAGGCACCCTGATACAACGTCTCATGGACCAGCTGCGGCTGTGGTTGCCCTAGGGAAGCCCTGAACAAGTTGTCATTTCGAGCGCAGCGAGAAATCTGGCATTGAGATGGTTCAGCGTCATCCTGGTGTTACTGGATTTCTCCCTTCGGTCGAAATGACAGTGGGGACTTAATCAGAGCTTCCCTA
>JAYUBZ010000192.1:0-2086 GCA_043740595.1 Gammaproteobacteria bacterium | reverse complement strand
GAGCGTCTGCGGGCGGATAAAGTCTTGCAGCAGTGCGTCGCCGCCGTGGGCCAACCGGAGATTGCCAAGATCATGTTGGCCGGTGTGCGTGTCGGCGGTTCGCCCTACTGGCCTACGCATTTTCGCTGGGGCTATGGCTGGCCCTGGCCCCGGGGGTATGCCGCCTTGACCCCCAAGGAACGTGCTCAGGCCCAGGCGGCCCTGGCCGAGTATGAAAAAGCGGTTTCGACCATGACCCGCTAGGGCCGGATGGCCAGTCCGCCCGCAGGCAGTGACCGAGCTATTCGCCCTGCATATAACCTATTCTTTCAAACACCAACGCGAGGGACTCCGCATGCTCACACCGCTACGTATCGCCACCTTCAACCTGGAAAATTTCGACGACCAGCCCGGCGCCACACCCACCCTGGCAGAACGTATAAACGTGATGCGTCCGCAGTTGTTGCGCCTGCGCGCCGACGTGTTGTGTCTGCAGGAAGTGCACGGTCAGGAAACCCCCGGTCAGCCGCGCGCGTTGCACGCGTTGAGTGCGCTGATCGCGGACACACCCTATGCCACCTATCAGATGTCTTTTACCAAAACCCTGCAAAACGGCGAGGCCTACGACCAGCGCAACCTGGTGGTGCTCAGCCGCTTCCCGGTGCTCGCGGTGCAACAGATCAAACACGATCTCACGCCCAAGCCTTTATACCGCAGCGTCACCGCACAGCCGCCGGAGGAGCAGGCACGGGAGGTGTCCTGGGAGCGACCCATCTTCTACGTACAGCTCGACCTTGGCGAAAATCGCCGGCTGCACGTGGTCAATCTGCATCTCAAATCGAAAATACCGAGCGATATCCCGGGGCAGAAAATCGATCAGTATAAATGGCGCAGTGTCGCCGGCTGGGCGGAGGGATACTTCCTCGCCTCCATGCGGCGCGTCGGCCAGGCATTGGAGACACGCCTGCTCATCGATCGCATCTTCGACCATGACCCCGGCGCGCTGATCGCTGTCTGCGGCGACTTCAACGCCAACGGCGACGAGGTGCCGGTCAGTGCCATACGCGGCCGGGTCGAGGACACCGGCAACCCCGATCTCAATCTGCGCGTGCTGGTACCCTGCGAACGCAGCGTGCCGGAGTCCGCGCGCTATTCCTTACTGTATCTGGGAAAAGGCGAAATGCTCGATCATGTGATCGTGTCGCGCAGCTTGCTGTCCTACTATCACGCCACCGAAATCCACAACGAAGCCCTGCCCGACGAGTCCGGTGCTTTTCGCACCGATGTCCTGTTTCCCGAGTCGGACCACGCGCCGGTGGTGGCGGAATTTCTCCTGGGAAATTGATGCTGGCCGCGCCAGCCTGGATTGAGTGACGACGTGTATCGACGGTCTGCTATGATAATATGCGCAGGTACCGTTGCATCCGGAGGATAAAATATGCGTAATCGCTGGCGCTTTCCGGCCATGCCAACCAACAGCCAGGCCGCGCCGTACCGGCGGATGGCCTGGGCTGCCATCGCCCTGCTGTTGGTCACGTCCCTGTCCGCGGCATCCGCCGAAGACGCCAGCATTAAGGATGGCGCAAAACGCGCAGGCCACGCCATCGGCGCGGCGGCGCGTGATGTCGGCCAGGGCGCCAAGAAAGTAGGTAAGGCCGTGGGCAAGGCCGCGAAGGAAGGGGGCCGGGAATTCCGCCGCGCCATCAAGGGTGAGTCACGTTGAGCAGGGGCAGGCCCACGCGCGACATTACGATCCGAGTGGCTCGGTCGGGCGACTAGTACCCCATCAAATAAGTTTTTCCGTATGTTTTGTGCACGACACAGAACAAAGCGTCCCTTCTCCCGACGGGAGAAGGACAGGATGAGGGGGAGTTTACGATCCCCCTCACCCCTTCCCTCTCCCGGTGGGAAAGGGAATCCTGTAGCAAAGTCTCCGGAAAAACTTATTTGCCAGACTACTATTTGCCAGACTACTAGGGAAGCTCTGAACAAGTTGTCATTTCGAGCACAGCGAGAAATCTGGCATCGAGATAGTTCAGCGTCATCATGCTGTTACTAGATTTCTCCCTTCGGTCGAAATGACAGTGGGGACTTAATCAGAGCTTCC
>JAYUBZ010000191.1:0-5678 GCA_043740595.1 Gammaproteobacteria bacterium | reverse complement strand
GAGTGGAAGTTCGGTGTGGCGGCGATCATTGCCAACTTGCATGACGTGGTGATCATCCTCGGTTTTTTCGCTTTTTTTCAGTGGGATTTTTCGCTCACTGTGCTGGCAGCGGTGCTCGCCATTTTAGGTTACTCCGTGAACGAATCGGTGGTGGTGTTCGACCGGATCCGGGAGAACTTTCGCAAGATGCGCGCGGCCAGCATACCGCAGATCATCGATAACGCGATTACCCGGACGATGTCGCGCACGATTATCACGCACGGCTGCACGCAGCTTGCAGTGCTATCCATGCTCGTCTTCGGTGGCGAGACACTGCACTATTTTGCATTGGCCCTGACCATCGGTATCCTGTTCGGCATTTACTCCTCGGTGCTGGTGGCCAGCCCGATCGTCATGTGGCTCGGCATATCGCGCGAGGACATGCTGCCGGCTAAAAAGGTGGGCGGTCAGGTGGATGACCGCCCGTAGCTTTTCTGTCGACGGGTCGGCGTGACCCGCTGTAAGGCGACCGTGGGCAGCACGGTCGCCGGTCTTTCCCTTACCACTTGAGTTGTCTGCCGCTGATCCATTATTCGCGTGGCTTCGTCGGCCGTATCTTGGCCCCTTCATTTTGCATGTGTTAAACCTTTAAGGGTTATACCAAATATACCAATTAGGTAAGAGGGGGATGCATGGCGACGTGGCAATCCTGGTTGTTCTGGCCTGACAATGCAGTTGCATCCATTTTTGTGCTGGCTTTGATTGCTCTGCCTTTTTTGTACGGCGCACGCACCCCGGTACACAGCACTATTCGTTCCCTCAGCCGCCTCATCAGCAACCCCTTGCGCATCACTGCACGCTGGCTGTTTGTTACGGCCCAGGAATTACGCGCGCGCAATCAAATCGTCTTGCTTGCGCATGGCCGGGAAGAGGTGGGTAAGGCGATCGAACGTGAATTCGAACGCATAGCAAAGGTGGTGCAGCGCGATCTGCACGGTTATCCCACGCTGCAGCGCAAACTCATGGACGAGATCACGCGCATCGAGGAAGACTACCAGAAGTGTGGCGAGGTACCCTTGCCGCCACCGGAATGGACCAAGGCGGTGGCTGCCATCGCTAAGATAAAGCCGTCGGGCGATGGTCTGGTGGAAAAAATTCTGGACGATATCAGCGCCTCCATCGACAAAATCTACGCCAAAGTGGTCGCCGAGTATCGCCGTTCCTACGGCGAGCGGCATAAAATACTCAAGGGCTTCATGCCGTTCTGGCGCTCGGTCGACCGAACCTTGAGCCGCGTTGACCAGAACCTCACCAGCCTGCAGGTCACTGCCGGCAAGATCGATGCGCAGATCGACCGTTACAAGGAAATCAAATCCGGTGCCGACAAGGTCGAACATGCCCTGACGTCCTCCGCCACCAATCAGTTCATCATCTCCGGTTTGGTCATGTTCATCGCCATCGGTGGCGCCTTCGTCAATTTTCTGCTGATCGAGCGTCCTATGTCCGCCATGGTGGGTGGCGGCGATTACATCTTCGGCAATCTCCAGACCTCGCAGGTCGCGGCCATGGTGATCATCTTCTTCGAGACCCTTATGGGCCTGTTTCTCATGGAGTCCATGCGCTTCACCCACCTGTTCCCCTTGTCCAACATCGATGAGCGCATGCGCCGGCGCATGATGTTGATCTCGTTTAGCATCCTGCTGATCCTGGCTGGGGTAGAGGTGGCATTGGCGCTCATGCGCGATATTATCGTGTCCGCAGACGTGGCACTGAAGCAGGCCCTGGGCGGCGGAGTGCCCGCGGCGACAGCGGTGGATAACTGGGTGACTAAAATTCCCGCTGCCGGACAGATGATCCTGGGTTTCATCCTGCCCTTTGCCTTGGCGTTTGTCGCCATTCCCCTCGAGTATTTTATCTACTCCGCGCGCACCGTCTCCGGCGCGCTGCTGGTGATGGGCATACGCGGCCTGGGCCTGCTGGCACGCAGCATCGCGTCCACCGCCAAACAAGCCGGTCATACGCTGATTATGTTGTACGATGTGATTATTTTTCTGCCGCTGGTGATCGAGCGCCTAGTGAAGATGTCCTTCGGCGCGCGCGCCACGGCCCTGCCGGCACCGGCCAAGTCCGGAGAGGTGGCGTCCTTCCCTAAACGCCCCACTAATCCGCCCACTAATCCGATGGACACCAGTGAGCGCAGCGCCAGCGGTGACCACACTTTATGAAAAAACTTATACTGGGGTTATTGAGTGCCTTGATGCTGGCGGCCTGTAGCGACCGCCAGAGTCATGCCCATGCGGTGTATATGCTGGTGGATACCTCGGGCACCTATATGCAGGAGCTGGGTAAGGCGCGTCTGGTGATCAATTATCTGCTGGGCACCCTCAATTCTGGAGATACGCTGGCGGTGGCTGAGGTCAAGAGTCGTAGCTTCAGCGAGAAGGACATCATCGCGAAGGCAACTTTTGTGCGCGACCCATTGCAGGCGAACGTGCAAAAACGCGCATTCGCCGAACAGATTGCGAAATTCAGCGCCTCGACCTCGGGCAAGAAGGGTAGCGCCTATACCGACATCACCGGCGGCATAATACAGGCGGCGCAGTTTTTGAATGAGACGGGTGCCGCCCGCAAGAGCGTCCTGATTTTTTCCGACATGCAGGAGGAGCTCGATTACAAGACCGTGCGCGATTTCCCCATCAAGCTGGCCGGCATCGATATCATCGCATTGAACGTCACCAAGCTGACCACCGACAATATCGATCCGCGCCGCTACCTCGATCGCCTCGCCTGGTGGGAGAAACGCGCGCGCTCGGCCGGTGCTACAGACTTCCGGGTGGTGAATGATATGGAACATCTGGAGCGCGCCTTCGCCCGGAAGTGATCAGCATGGAGTGCGGGGGCATGCCCCCGCTTTTAATATGGCTCTTTGGTAGGGCACTAAACTTTAGCAGCGGCGGCAAGCCGCCTACTCTTACGCCGCCCGGCACAGTCCTGGGCTCACCTATTCCCGTCTCCCCGGCAATCCCACGTGCGCACTGTGAGGAGAATGGAAAACAACCGCGAAAAACCGCCTGCGGGTGATACGGTCCGTAGGGTGGGCGACCGCCAGGCGAGCCCATGGATGGGCGAGGCTGAGCGCTGTCGGGAACCCGGCGCCGAGATGGCGGAAGTACTGGCGCCAGGCCCCTTGGGCAAACGCAGGAGCAGTTTCCAGTGCATCGCCCACCACACGGGGCGTCGATGGGTTCCGTTGGTGGGCGATGCCCACCCTACAGGTGCTCTTTACAGTAAGCGCCATTGCCCCTCAGGAACGCAACTTCCAGGCCGACGGGTGTTGTTGTCTCCGCCCTCGGCACCCGCCAGTTCCGCCTTGGACCCCTCCCTTATTGCCTGCTAATGACGAAGGGGGATCCCCCGATCTTTTATCAGCCTTTAGCATTAGGCATGGCCGGTCAAAATCGGCTATCCTTAGGCGCTTTTCGGGGGCGATAACCACCGGTAGGGTGGGCGCAGGGCCCGAACCACCAGATATTGGAGAAACGGCGACTGATGTTTACCAAGAATATGACCATTGCAGGGTTCGACGATGAGTTGTGGCAGGCCATGCAGAACGAGGTGCGCCGTCAGGAAGACCACATCGAACTGATCGCCTCGGAAAACTACGCAAGCCCCAGGGTGCTCGCCGCCCAGGGCTCCCAGCTGACCAATAAATACGCCGAAGGCTATCCCGGCAAGCGTTACTACGGCGGTTGTGAATACGTCGACGTGGCGGAACGGCTGGCCATCGATCGCGTAAAGCAATTGTTTGGCGCGGACTATGCCAACGTCCAGCCGCACTCCGGCTCGCAGGCGAATGCCGCGGTCTATATGGCGCTGCTGTCCCCCGGCGACACCATCCTCGGCATGAGCCTGGCCCATGGCGGACACCTGACCCACGGCGCCAAGGTGAACTTCTCCGGCAAGCTCTATACTGCCGTGCAGTACGGCATCGACGACAAGACCGGTGAGATCGACTACGGCCAGGTGGAAAAACTGGCGCGGGAACACAAACCCAAGATGATCGTGGCAGGCTTCAGCGCCTATTCCCGCGTGGTGGACTGGCAGCGCTTCCGCGACATCGCCGACAGCGTGGGCGCCTATCTGTTTGTCGACATGGCGCACGTGGCCGGCCTCGTCGCGGCCGGCATCTATCCCAGCCCGGTGGCCATCGCCGACGTGACTACGTCCACCACGCACAAAACCCTGCGTGGTCCGCGCGGTGGCCTCATCCTGGCGAAATCCAATCCGGACATCGAGAAAAAACTCAATTCCAGTATTTTTCCCGGCACCCAGGGCGGGCCGCTGATGCACGTGATCGCCGCCAAGGCCGTGGCCTTTAAAGAGGCCCTGAGTCCGGAGTTCAAGACCTATCAGATACAGGTGCTGGCCAACGCCCGCGCCATGGTCGAGGTGATCATGCAGCGCGGCTACAAGGTCGTGTCCGGTGGCACCGACGACCATCTGTTCCTCATGGACCTGGTGGATAAAGGCATCACCGGCAAGGATGCGGAGGCGGCCTTGGGGGAGGCGCATATCACCGTCAATAAAAATGCAGTACCGAACGATCCGCAGTCGCCCTTCGTCACCAGTGGTATCCGCATCGGCACGCCGGCTTCGACCACCCGCGGATTTAAAGAAAAAGAAGTGCGCGATCTCGCCGGCTGGCTGTGCGATATCCTCGACCATATGCAGGACCCGGCGGTGCGCAGGAAGGTCCAGAACGAGGTGCAGAAATTGTGCGCGCGTTTCCCGGTGTATGAGAAATAACCCACTGTCAGCAGCCCGTTACCAGACACCGCCGCAATGGCGCAGTGCCTGGTCGCGAACCCTGCCCCACCGGCCACGGCAATAATGCGCTGCCCCTTCTGCCTGGCTGAGGACACCCGTGTCATTGACTCGCGCTTGGCGGACGAGGGCGATTCGGTGCGCCGGCGACGGGAATGTATGCGCTGTACCGAGCGCTTCACCACCTTCGAGCATGCGGAGTTGCACATGCCCCAAGTGGTCAAATCCGATGGCCGGCGCGAGATCTTTAACGAAGAGAAATTACGCGGCGGCCTGAGCCGCGCCCTGGAAAAGCGCCCGGTGGAAGCGGAGGCAGTCACGGCGGCCGTCGGGCGTATACAACACAAACTGCAGGCCAGTGGCGATCGCGAAGTGGCCTCGCGCGCCATCGGTGAGCTGGTGATGGGGGAGTTGCGCGACCTCGACGCAGTGGCCTATGTGCGCTTTGCCTCGGTCTATCGTCACTTCCAGGACCTGGACGCCTTCAGTGAAGAGGTGCGGCGTTTGCAGAACGAACCGCTGGCGGAGGCACAGCGCAATCAACTTAAATTACTGCCGGACAACGAGCCGGCCCCGGGCCGCGCATCCAAGGGCAAGCTCGGCCCGGGTGAGCAGACCGGCACTCAGTCGCGTAAACCATGAGTGGTGAAGTGCATACAGCCGCTGCGTCGATGGCATCGAATGGGGCTGCAGACGCGGCGTTTATGGCCCGCGCCCTGCAACTTGCACAGCGTGGTTTGTACACCACCGATCCCAACCCGCGTGTCGGCTGTGTCATCGTCAAGGACAGTCGCATCGTTGGCGAGGGTTGGCATGAGCGCGCCGGCGGTCCGCATGCCGAGATTCATGCCCTGGCCGCCGCCGGCGAGCAGGCC
>JAYUBZ010000190.1:0-3501 GCA_043740595.1 Gammaproteobacteria bacterium | reverse complement strand
CCATTCTGGATTTTCCCGGATGACCAATGCATTCTTCTTCGCCCGCCGCCATTTCTTGATTTCCTTTTCGCGCGCGATTGCGACGTTCACGTCGGAGGTTTCCTCGAAGTACACGAGCTTGTGCACGTTGTACTTTTCCGTGAAGCCTTTGACAGCTTTGGTCTTGTGTTCGTATACACGACGAACGAGGTCGTTGGTCATGCCGATGTACATGACCTTGTTATTCCAGTTCGTAAAGAGGTAGACGAAATATCGGTGTTCTCTCGCCACAGATCTCTCACATTCGTTCGAGACAAGGATTTATCGCTTCGTTCGCCATGACATTCCTTACAAGGATTTATCGCTTCGTTCGCCATGACATTCCTTCTTGCCTTTGCTCGATGGCCGTGGTCAGTGCATCGCGACGAAGTAATCAACTTGGGCTAGGCACGTCATCAGCCATCCAGCTAACCGCACAGCTGGCGATACAAGTCATCCCATGCAGGATTCGCAACATTGATAAGTGCCATCTTGCGTGCGCGTGGACCGGCTTTTATCTACTCCTCTCTGGCAATAGCATCGGCCACGTGATGAAACATCTCAACGTACACCAACCGGTTGATGTTGTATTTTTGGGTGTAACCTTTTACTCGTTTTGTTTTGTGTTCCCCTACACGCCTGAGCAGATCGCCGGTGACGCTGGTATACAACACGGTGCCGTGCGCGTTGGTCAGTATGTCAATGAAATAGTGCCGATCCATGGCATGTTCATACCTTCCGTTGGTGGAAGGGAGCATGCAATCGACCAGTGAATTTTTCAACAGCGAATACGGTGTGTTGTGGCTTGTTATTGTGGGGAGAGAAACGGCGATACCCCCCTGTCATTACGAGGAGGAAGCGACGTGGCAATCCCCGTGGGGAGGCATGTCGGCGTAAGTGCCAGGGTGTTGAGGATTGCCACGGCCGCGAAAGGCGCGGCCTCGCAATGACATTGCTCTAATGACATTCCTGCTGCGGGGCGCACTCATGATTTAAAAAGTAGCGGCACGCCGCCGCGTCACAGGGTACTTAATTAAGGTGTAGCCGTGGATGAATGGCGTGGTTACAAGTCACAGTGCCGATTTTTTGGACACTGTAAACCGAAGGGAAATGGCGCGCCCGGAGAGATTCGAACTCCCGACCGCTCGGTTCGTAGCCGAGTACTCTATCCAGCTGAGCTACGGGCGCGTGTTTTGAGACAGCCTAGGGCCGCGCATTATGCGAAGACCATGCGGAGGTGTCAATAAAAATTGCCAAAAATGGCGGAGAGAGAGGGATTCGAACCCTCGATGGAGCTATAAACCCCATACTCCCTTAGCAGGGGAGCGCCTTCGACCACTCGGCCATCTCTCCAGTAATGCGCCCGTAGCATACAGGGAGTGGATGGCCTCGTAAAGATTGCTACCCGAATAAACGGGTTAGCCGTGGTCCTGCTTGTCGAGCGAGCGGGGCGGCAGGCCCGCTTCTTTTTCCTTCTTGATGCGTTCGTAAATTTCTTCCCGGTGGACCGGAATTTCCTTGGGCGCATTCACGCCCAGGCGCACTTGGTTTCCTTTGACGCCCAGCACTGTCACCTGAACATCATCGCCAATATTCAGCGTTTCCCCAATCCGTCTCGTTAAAATCAGCATTTCGCTGCGCTCCTTTCTAGACTGCAATTACACCCGTGACCCGAACCCGTACAAAACCGTAGTCAACGTTTCGATCGATCGCCGCCTGCCAACAGGCCATTTGCCGACAGATACGCCCGCCGTGGCGATCTCTGACCATACTGCGGCGGCTTAAAACCCGCCAGGATGATCATAACTACCTGATTACGCCGACTACCTTTGCTCCCTGGATGGATATGCAGCTTCCATGCCAACCAAGGTGAAATTAATGTCCAGTTCAGTGCCCTGCCTAAGAGCCATTATCAAAGAGCGACTTGCGGTGCCTGGTCCAGCCCAAAAGCGCTGTGCAGGGCCCGTACCGCCAGTTCCAAGTACTTTTCGTCCACCACCACGGAGATTTTGATCTCCGAGGTGGAAATCATCTGAATGTTGATGCCCTCGTCGGCCAGGGTCTTGAACATGGTGCTGGCGATACCGGCGTGGGAACGCATGCCCACCCCCACCACGGAGATCTTAACGATCTTGGCGTCACCCGTCACCTCACGTGCCGCTAATTGTCCAGCGACCTTTTGCAGGATACCCAGGGCCGGCGAGTAGTCGCTGCGGTGCACGGTGAAGGTGAAATCCGTGGTGCCGTCGGCGCCCACGTTTTGGATGATCATATCGACGTTCACGTTGGCATTGGCAATCTCCCCCAGGATGCGATAGGCCACGCCCGGTTGATCCGGTACGCCCTTAATGGTGAGTTTGGCCTCGTCCCGGTTGAAGGCGATACCTGAAATTAGCGGCTGCTCCATCCCATTGTCCTCATAAGTAATCAACGTACCGGGGCCGTCCTCAAAGGACGACAAGACACGCAGGGGCACGCGGTATTTGCCGGCGAATTCCACCGAACGTAGCTGCAGCACCTTGGCGCCGAGGCTGGCCATCTCCAGCATTTCATCCACGGTAATCCGCTCCAGCCGGCGGGCCTGGGGCACGATGCGGGGATCGGTGGTATAGACCCCGTCCACGTCGGTATAAATCTGACATTCGTCTGCTTTGAGCGCCGCGGCCATGGCCACGGCGGTGGTATCCGATCCGCCGCGCCCGAGGGTGGTGATATTGCCATTCTCGTCCACGCCCTGGAAACCGGCGATCACCACCACACGACCCTTTTTCAGGTCGTTGCGCACGCGCGTCTCGTCGATATCCACAATGCGCGCCCGGCCATAGGCGCTATCGGTGCGGATGTGCACCTGTGCGCCGGTATAAGAGCGCGCCGGACAACCCTGGCGTTCCAACGCCATGCTCAGCAGGGCGATGGTGACTTGCTCCCCGGTGGAAATCAGCACATCCAACTCCCGTGCCGGGGCCTCGGGGTTGATGAGCTTGGCGAGTTCGATCAGGCGGTTGGTCTCGCCGCTCATGGCGGACAGCACCACCACCATGTCGTCCCCCGCAGCGCGGTGGCGGGCGACTTTTTCCGCGACGGCCTGGATACGCTCCGGGGTGCCGACAGAGGTGCCGCCGTATTTTTGAACTATGAGTGCCATCTGTTTGTTATTTCAGTTGATATCAAAATTACTGCCAGCCCCGTACAGGTCTCGCAGCCGGGCGTTCAGGATCGAGAAGACAGGACCGTTGCCCGCATACCCGATCTGCGAGTACGACCGGAAGTCAGTCCCGATACCCTCACCTTTGGTGGACTGACCGCCCGCGAAATAGGTCTGCAAAAGACCCGAGTCAGCGTCAGTCCAGTTCGAGTCGGTCGGGTAAGGAACAATCACACCCCGCAGTTGATCTACAAGCCTCACCGGCTGCGTCCCTTCTGCGGTCGAGTCCCGTCGTCACGGAACAGGGCAATAGCGCCCACTGCGATGGAGCCAAGAGC
>JAYUBZ010000189.1:0-9396 GCA_043740595.1 Gammaproteobacteria bacterium | reverse complement strand
GCGGATCTTTTCCCGCAGTGCGGTGGCGCTGCGTTCCGCAGTGTCGCGTTTGAGGAACAGGGAGATCTGCGCGCCGCTGTCCCAGCCGTGGCTGGCGCGTTGCAGATTGTCGAACAAGACATACAGGCCGGCGGGCAGCGCCAAGGTGATGCCGATCACGACGAGGGTCATGAGGCTGGTGATGGGGGTTTTTGCCAGTTGTCCGAGACTGAAGAAAAACACCTGGACATGGCGCAGCAAGTAATTTTTCATACCGCAGGCGCCCCGTTATCCAATACCAGTTCGCCGTCTTTCAGCGCCAGCACGCGTTTGCCCAGACGTTTGATCTGACGCAGGTCATGGGTTGCGATAAGCACGCTCACGCCGTGCTGATGGAATTCGTGAAACAGATCGATGATGCCGTCGGCGCGCTCCGCATCCAGGTTGCCCGTGGGTTCATCCGCCAGCAGCAGCGGCGGCTTGTTCACCACGGCGCGGGCGATACCCACGCGCTGCTGCTCGCCGCCGGACAGGGTAATGGGATAGGCCTTTTCCTTGTTGAGCAAGCCCACCTTGTCGAGGGCGGCGCGCACCCGCCGCCCGATCTCCTGTTGCGGCACACCGGAGACGATCAGCGGCAGCGAGACGTTGTCGAAGACGGTGCGGTCGTAAAGTAATTTATTGTCCTGAAACACCATGCCGATCTCGCGGCGGAAATAGGGGATACGCCGGCGCGGCATGCGTCCGAGATTCTTGTTGTTGATCAGGATCTGTCCGCGGGAGGCGAGCTCGATGAGGGTGATGAGCTTGAGCAGCGTACTCTTGCCGGCGCCGGAGTGACCGGTGAGAAAGGCCATCTCCCCATCCTGCAGGGTGAAGCTGATGTTTTTCAGTACATCGAAGCCGCCGGGATAGCGCTTGGATACGTTATTCAGTTGGATCATGGTGCTACAGTACCAGAGTAGGGCGCGAAGAAAAACTTGCCCGCTAAGGAGTGCGACGGCTTGCCGCCGCTTTCGCCAAAGTGAGAGCGAGTTCCCGCACTGCTGCGGAGCGCAGGGATGCGCGGGAGCGGCCGGGGCGGGACCCGCAAATTAGATTTTAAAGCCGCGCGGTAGCGCGTCGACGATTATTACAATCGAGGCGTGAAAGAACGGCTCACAGGGAGCGGCCCGATCATGGTCAGATCTCCTCGGGCAACAGCGCCTCGACAAATTCCCCCGCATCAAACTCCCGCAGGTCCTCGATACCTTCGCCGACGCCGATGAAGCGAATGGGTAGCGCCGCCTTCTGCGCCATGGCAAACAGGATGCCGCCCTTGGCGGTGCCGTCGAGCTTGGTCAGGCACAGGCCGCTGACCTGCACCGCGGCGTGGAAGTGCTGCAGTTGGGCGAGGGCGTTCTGGCCGGTGCCGGCATCCAGCACCAGCAGAACTTCCTGCGGTGCCGCGGGGTCGAAGCGTTGGATGACACGATGGATTTTTTTGAGTTCATCCATGAGTCCACTCTGGGTGTGCAGGCGTCCGGCGGTATCGATGATCAGTACGTCGACCTTGCGAGCGGCGGCGGCCTGCATGGCGTCGTGCGCCACGGCGGCGGCATCGGCGCCGCCCGCCTGGGCAATGACGGGCACGTCGTTGCGTTGGCCCCAGGTCTGCAGTTGTTCCACCGCCGCGGCCCGAAAGGTATCGCCGGCGGCGAGCATGACGCTGAGTCCCTGGGCCTTGAGCTTATGCGCGAGTTTGCCGATGGTGGTGGTTTTGCCGGCCCCGTTGACGCCCACCACCATGAGCACAAACGGCCGCTCGCCGCGCACAATGACCAGTGGTTGCGCGCAGGGCGCCATCAATACCCGCATGGCGTGTTTCAAGGCGGCGTAAAACGCCGAGCTGTCGCCGGCGGGGCCGCGTCGCAGTTGTTCCTGGGTCTGCGTCAGCAGGCGGTGAGTGGCGTCCACGCCCACGTCCGCGCTGAGGAGCAGGGTCTCCACCTCGTCGAGGAGTGCGGCGTCCACGGGGCGGTGGCCGCCGACCAGTCCGGCCAGGCCCTGTCCCAGGCGGTGACGGGTGGCCGCGAGGCGGTCGGCCAGGCGCACCAGGACCCCGCCCGGCTTTTTTTGCTCTGATTTAGGGTTGTTGCCGAATACAGACATGGGTATTACAAGCGGTTATACGATGGGTTATCCTACCACCCGTTCCCCCCATTCTTCAAAGAAAGGAAGACGAATGTTCTTGATGCGGATCGGTGTGCTGTTGCTCGGTGTGTGGTTGACGGGGTGCAGTCAGGTGTATGAAACCACTTTGGACAACGGACTCAAGATCGTGGTCAAGGAGGATCACCGTTCGCCGGTGGTGGTCTCCCAGATCTGGTACAAGGTCGGCGCCACCCGCGAGCCCAAGGGCTTGTCCGGTATCTCTCACGTCCTGGAGCACATGATGTTCAAGGGCACGACAGCGCACAAGGCGGGTGACTTCTCGCGCATCATCGCGGAAAACGGCGGACGCGAGAATGCCTTCACCGGGCGTGACTACACCGCCTATTTTCAGCAGCTGGAGAAATCGCGTCTGTGGGTGAGCTTTGAACTGGAAGCCGACCGCATGCGCAACCTGCTGCTGCAGGAGGATGAATTCCGCAAGGAAGTGCAGGTGGTGATGGAGGAACGCCGCCTGCGCACCGACGACGAACCGGAGGCGCAGCTGTATGAGAAATTCATGGCCACTGCCTTCCAGGTGCATCCCTACAAGGACCCCATCATCGGTTCCATGCAGGACCTGCGGAAGCTGCGTATCGAGGATCTGCGCGCCTGGTATCACCGCTGGTACGTACCGAATAACGCGACCCTGGTGGTGGTGGGGGACGTGCGACCCGGCGAGGTGTTCACCCTGGCGCGCAAGTATTTCGCCTCCATCCCGCGCGCCAAGCTCGATCCGGTGTCCATCCCGGCGGAACCTCCGCAGAAGGCCTTGCGTCGTGTGACGGTGGCGCTGCCGGCGGAGGTGCCCAATCTGCTCATGGGTTATCACGTCCCGCAGATCACCGGCCAGTCGGACGAGTGGGAGCCGTATGCCCTGCAGGTGCTGACGGGCGTGCTCGATGGCGGCGACAGCGCGCGCTTTTCCAAAGACCTGGTGCGCGGTTCCCAGGTTGCCGCCAGGATCGACACCGAGTACAGCCCGTCCTCGCCATTTCCTGTCCTGATGGTGTTCAGCGCCACCCCGGCCAACGGCCATAACGTGGCGGATGTGGAAAAGGCTATCCGTGCGGAGATCGAGCGCATCAAGCGCGAACCGGTGAGCGACGCGGAGCTTAAGCGCGTGAAGGCGCAGGTGGTGGCGGGCGATGTGTATGCGCGGGATTCGGTGTTTTATCAGGCGATGCGCATCGGCATGCTAGAAACCATCGGCCTCAAGTGGCAACTGCTCGATGAATCCGTCGGACGCATCCGCAGCGTCACCGCCGAACAGGTGCAGAAGGTGGCAAAAAAATATCTGAATGAGGACAACCTGACGGTGGGTGTGCTCAATCCGCTGCCCTTAAGCGGCGCCAAGAAACCTGTGCATGCACCCCTGGGAGGCGACCATGTCCGCTAATGTCATCGTTCATCGCATCGCCCCGGTCTGGCTGTTTTTACTGCTGGCAGGATTGACCACGGCGGCCCAGGCCACACCACAGATCAAGCACTGGGACCTGGAAAACGGGGTGCGCGTTTTTTTCGTCGAGAGTCACGAAATTCCCATGATCCAGATAACGGCGGTCTTCGACGCGGGTGCGGCACGCGACAGCAGTGAGAAGAGCGGGTTGGCCATGCTGACCAACCGATTGCTGCGAGAAGGTACGGGTAAGCTAAACGCCAATGAGATCGCCGTCGCGTTCGAGGATAAAGGGGTGGAATTCGCCACGGATTCCCAGCGCGACATGGCGATAGCCAGCCTGCGCAGCCTGACAGAGCCTGACCTGCTGGAACCGTCAGTGAAGCTGTTCGCGCAACTGCTGGTGGACCCGGCCTTTCCCCAGGCGAGTCTGGATCGCGAGCGGCAGCGTGCGCTTATCGGTCTGCAGCAGAGCGCGCAATCCCCCGGCGACTTGGCGAATATCGCTTTTTACCGCGCGCTCTATGGTACCCATCCCTACGCGCAGCGGCCCGAGGGCACCAAGACCGGACTCAATGCGATCGTGCGCGACGATTTAATCGCGTTTTACCAGCGTTATTATGTCGGTAGTAATGCGGTGCTCGCCATCGTGGGGGATGTCAGCGTGCGCGAGGCGCGTCGTATCGCGCGGCATGCTTTGGGCGGCCTGCCGAAAGGCGAACACGCCTCTTTGATCCCCCCAGTGGCCGACCCCGATCCCGGTGTCAGCAGCAAGCCCTTGCGTATTGCATTCCCTTCAACCCAGTCGCACATCCTGATGGGCCAGCCGGGCATGACGCGCAACGACCCGGATTACTTCCCGCTGTACGTCGGCAATTATGTTCTGGGCGGCAGCGGTCTGGTGTCGCGCCTGTCGGATGAGATCCGCGAAAAACGCGGGTTGTCCTACAGTGTCTACAGCTACTTTGTGCCGATGCGCGAACGCGGCCCGTTTTCCATGGGCCTGCAGACCCGCAACAAGGAAAGCGAAAACGCCCTGCACGTCATGCGCGAGACACTGGACAAGTTTGTCGCCGACGGCCCGACGCAGAAAGAACTGGAGGACGCCAAGAAAAACCTCAGCGGCGGCTTTCCCCTGCGCCTGGACAGCAACGGCAAGATCGCCGACAACCTGGCGATGATCGGTTTTTATGGACTGCCCCTCGATTATCTGGATACCTATATCGATCGCGTCGAGGCGGTGACCGTGGAGCAGGTGCGTGATGCCTTCAAGCGGCGTATCCATCCGGCCAACATGGTCACGGTCATCGTGGGTGGCGCCGATCGTTAAACGCGCCGGCGACAAGCCGGGAGGGCAGGGGGTGTTGCGCATTATTGGCGGCACCTGGCGCAGTCGCCGGCTGACCTTCCCCGGGCGTGACGGTCTGCGGCCCACGCCGGACCGGGTGCGCGAGACGCTCTTCAATTGGTTGCAGCCGTGGCTGCCGGGTGCCGCCTGTCTCGATCTGTTTGCCGGCAGTGGCGCCTTGGGAATCGAGAGTCTGTCGCGGGGCGCCGGACAGGTGGTGCTGGTGGAGAAGGACGACATCGCAGTGCGCGCACTGCGCGCCAATCTTACTTTGCTTGAGGCGCGCGGCGCCGAGGTGGTGCAGGCGGATGCACGGGTGTTTCTGCAAGGGGCCGCTCGGCCATTCGATATTATTTTTCTCGATCCGCCCTATGACAGTGGCCTGCTGCAGGACTGTTGCGCGCGCCTGGCGGCGGGTGGCTGGGTCAGGAAGAATGGACTGATCTATCTGGAGGCCGCCGGCGATCAGGATTTGCCGTTGCCGGCCGCCTGGACATTATTGCGCAGCAAGCGCGCCGGACAGGTGGGGTATCATCTGGCGAAGAATGGCGCATGACACCGTGTGACTTTTTATCCCATGGTTGGAATCAAACTTTCTAACGAGGCATACCCATGCAGGTCAGCGCTCTCTATCCCGGTACCTTCGACCCGATTACCAGCGGCCATAGCGATCTGGTGCGGCGCGCCACCCACGTGTTCGACAAAGTCATCGTGGCGGTGGCCGCGAACCCCGCCAAGCGTCCCTTGTTTACCTTGGAAGAGCGCGTGAGTCTCGCCTCACAGGTGTTGGCGGGTATACCCGGTGTCACGGTGGTCGGTTTCGATAATCTGTTGATCCAGTGCGTACGCCAGCACGGGGCCCGGGTCATCCTGCGGGGTCTGCGTGCCGTGTCGGATTTTGAGTTTGAGTTTCAATTGGCCGGCATGAACCGGCGGCTGGACCCGGAGATAGAAACCGTTTTTATGACCCCGTCGGAGCGCGAAACCTTTGTCTCCGCGTCCCTGGTCAAGGAAATCGCCCTGCTGGGCGGGGATGTCACCGAGTTCGTTCACCCGAGGGTCAAGGCTGCGCTCATGGGTAAAATAAGCTAGTATAGTGACCAGTGTCCATATATTAGCTAGGGGTTCTTAAGATGTCCTTAATGATTACCGACGAGTGTATCAATTGCGATGTGTGCGAGCCGGAATGCCCGAACGGCGCCATTACCCAGGGAGCGGAAATTTATGTCATCGATCCCAAGCTCTGCACCGAATGCGTCGGTCATTATGAAGCGTCCCAGTGCGTCGAGGTCTGCCCCGTGGACTGCATACTGCACGACCCCGAGGTGGTGGAGAGCCGCGACCAGCTGTACGCGAAGTATATCGACCTGACCCGCAAGACCGGTTGAAGGTATTACCTCACTCCCAAGGCGGCCCCGGCCGCCTTTTTTATTGTCCCAGCCGCGGGCCCGGGTGTCGGTGTGAATGGCGCTAGTACCCTACCTGCGATGCCGGGCCACACCGAGGGCGTAAACCTTTTGCGTCCACCGCTGCCCTCTTGTATGGTTCATTAATGGTTCTGTCTATGCGCCTGTTTATCCTGTTGCTGTGGCTGCCCGCCGCCGTCCTGGCGTCGTCGCCGCGCCCGCCCGCCGCGGCCATCGCCAGCGCCCATCCCCTGGCGACGGCCGCCGGCTACGATATCCTTAATAAGGGTGGCAATGCCTTTGACGCGGCCGTGGCCATTGCCGCTGCGCTTGCCGTGGTGGAGCCGGAGAGCTCCGGGCTGGGCGGCGGTGGATTTTGGCTGCTGCATCGCGCCAGTGATGGCTACGAGACGATGCTCGATGCACGCGAGCGCGCACCGCTGGCGGCCACTGCCGCCATGTATCTGGATAAAAACGGTGATGTGGCCGAGCGTTTGTCCCTCGATGGTCCCCTGGCGTCCGCCATTCCCGGTACGCCCGCCGCCCTGGCGCGTATCGCCCGCCGCTACGGTCGCCTGCCGCTGGCACAGAGTCTCGCGCCCGCCATACGCCTGGCGCGGGAGGGTTATCCGGTGAGCGCGCATTATCAAGCCATGGCCGAGCGCCGGCGCGAGGTGTTGCTGACCTCCGACGCCGGCAAGGTGTTCCTCGACGCAGGCTTTGTGCCGGAGCCGGGTTTTATCCTGCGCCAACCGCAATTGGCGGACACCCTGGAACGCATCGCCACCCACGGGCGCAATGGGTTCTATGCCGGCGAGACGGCGAAACGCCTGGTGGAGGGGGTGCGCGCCGCCGGCGGTATCTGGACCCTGGACGATCTGAAAAAATATAAAGTGGTGGAACGCCAGCCGGTGCGCGGACACTATCGCGGTATGACGGTCACTTCCGCCGCGCCCCCGTCCTCTGGCGGTATCGTGTTGGTGGAAATGCTCAACCTGCTGGCGGCGGGTCCGCCGCTGGACACGCTGACTAAGAGTGAACGGGACGCGCGCATCATCGAGGCCATGCGCCTCGCCTACCGCGATCGCGCACGCTACCTCGGTGACCCGGATTTCGTCACCATGGATGTGCGTAAACTGCTCAGCCCGTCCTATGCGCAGAAACTACTGCAGGAACGAGTGCCCCGCAGCAGTGAGGTGCCGCGCGCCACGGGCACCGACACCACGCACTTTTCCGTTATCGATCGTGACGGCAATCGCGCCGCCGTCACCCTGACTCTCAACACGTTGTTCGGCTCCGGCTTCATGCCACCCGGCACGGGTGTGGTGCTCAACAACGAGATGGATGATTTTGTCGCCAAACCCGGCGTGGCGAATACCTATGGCCTGGTGGGCAACAAGGCCAACGCCATCGCCCCCGGTAAGCGTCCGCTGTCCAGCATGACACCCACCTTTCTCGAAACCCCCGACGCCGTGGTGGTGCTGGGCACGCCCGGCGGCAGCCGCATCATCAGCATGGTGTTGCTGGCGGCCTTGGAGTTTTCCGAGGGACACGGCAGCGTGCGGGACTGGGTGGCGTTGCCGCGTTTTCATCACCAGTATCTGCCCGACGTCGTTGAGTATGAGCCGGGGGCCTTCAATCAGGACGAGCTACGCAAACTTGTGGCGCAAGGCTATACGTTAAAGTTGCGCGAAGCGGGCTACGGGAATATGCAGGCAGTGGTGTGGTACAAGAAGGCGAACCGTGTCGAGGCGGCGAGCGATCCGCGAGGCGAAGGGTCGGCCGACGCCAGGCAGTAGCACGCTGGGCCGGAAGGCGAGGGATGTCGTTGTCTCCCGGGCATGGGCAGGCGGCGTTGACCAGAGGGCGGTGGGGGACACCGCCGCCGCACAAGCTGGCGGCTTGGGGTGTATCGGGCGCGCATTTCCCTTGTACGCGCATCGGTATCGAACCCCATGCAGCGGATCGACGCCTGTAAGGTTGGGGCGTGCTGTGACGACTAACCGAGATAATTTCAGCCTTCGCCCCGACTATCCGTCCGAGGAGAGTATTGCCGTGATCCGCCACGCCTGCTTACTGGCCAGCACGCACACGCGATGGTTACGTGTGACCGGTATGGCCTTACTGGTGTTTTTCTCATTCGCCGTTTCCGCCGCACAACCTGATACTCAAGTACTGGCCATGCCAGTACCAGGCCAGTCACCGACCCAGGCCTACGATGACATTCTGCACCGCTACGTCAGAGACGGACAGGTGGACTATCCCGGGATCGCCACCGACAATCATTTCCCCGCTTACTTGCAGTACCTGGCGCAGACCGATGCTGCAGCCCTGACGGGCCGCGAGCAGCAGTTGGCGTTCTGGATCAATGCCTACAACGCGCTGGCCATTAAAGGCATATTGGATGGCTATTCCCCATCCAGCGCCTTGGGAAAGGTGCGTTTTTTTTATCTCAATAAATATTCCGTAGGCGGTAGGCAGATCAATCTTTACGATCTGGAGCATGAAATACTCATACCGCTCAAGGAGGCACGCATACATTTTGCCATCATCTGTGCTTCCCGTTCGTGCCCTAAGCTCCGTTCCGAGGCGTATTCCGCCGACAGGTTGGAGCAGCAACTGGAGGAAGGTGCGCGCAATTTTATCAACGACCCGCAGCGCAATCGCTTCGATCGGACGCAAAAGACCGCCACCCTTTCCAGGATCTTCGACTGGTTCGAGCAGGATTTTTCAGGCCAGAGCGGCACAGTGTTGCGCTACATCGCGCGCTACGTGGCGGATGCCGAACTGGCGCGGGCGCTGGAGGCCGGCCACTACAAGATCAAATACCTGACCTATGACTGGAGCCTGAATGGTCCATCGCCTAAGGCCCCGGAGTAAGCCGATGCGCATCGGCACGGACCTCAAGGGCCAGCTCGCACACCTATTCCAGGTGTTGGTCGCCGGCGAGCAACTCGCGCAGGAATGCGTCCTGAGGCAGGTCCTGCTGGCGCCGGAACGTAAGACCCGCAACTTTCTCGCGACCCAAGCGCAACAGGAAGCGTTGCATGCCCGGGTGTTTAGCCGCGCCGCCA
>JAYUBZ010000188.1:0-3409 GCA_043740595.1 Gammaproteobacteria bacterium | reverse complement strand
CCGGATGTGCGGCGAAATACGCCAGCAGGTCAAATTCCCGCGCGGTGAGGGTGACGGCTTGCCCCGAAAGCGTTACCTCGCGTGTGTCCATATCGATGGCCAGTGCGCCGTTGTGTATCCGTTGTGTGCGGGTGGGCGCGGTCGGTGAACGCATCAGCTGCGTACGCCGCAGAATGGCCTTCACTCGGGCCGCCAGTTCCAGCAAACTGAAGGGTTTGGTGAGATAGTCGTCCGCCCCCAGCTCCAGGCCGAGCACTCGGTCGAGCTCCGACGACTTGGCGGTCAGCATGAGTATGGGCGTGTAACGGGCCTGCTCGCGCAATCGCCGGCACATCTCCAGGCCGTCCATGTGGGGCAGACGCAGATCGAGAATGATCAGATCGTAGGCATGCGCCATGGCGCGCGCCAACCCCTGCACGCCATCGTGCACCACGTCGATGTGCCCGCACAGCTCGCGCAGGTTAACGTCCAGCAGGTGAGCGATGTCCGTGTCGTCTTCGACCACCAGGAATGAGCGCGGCATAATCGCCTTGTGTTTGCATGGATCGGGGGGTTGATAGCACCGCTCGCAGTGTCACCCGCGGCGGCATCCTCTTTTTAACCTAAGTCCTTTAGTCGCATAACAGGGGCATATCCTGACAGGCAGGGTGAGCCCCCAGGCCGCAGAGGCCGCATAACCAACCTTTGCCCAGGGCTACCCGTTCGCTTATTCACCGCCCGTGCCAGGGGATTCGGTACTGAATTGAGCACATTGGGTTGATGGAAGTGGTTAATGGGATACAGATCCGCCGTAACGCCCACAGCGATCGCCAGCGCGTAGACAGTTTCATGGGTGCTTCTCCATAGGGTTGTAGGCCGAGCAGCAAGACCGCGGGTCGGGTCGACGGTTGCGTGCCAGTACACGCCAGAAACATCACTTTTTTATCACACGCCCGACATCGCTGGGTAGTTATGATCAGGTCCCAGGGGGTAGTGGGGGTAACGGGGGTCACAGAGGCGACGCGGGATAAAATCTTGAGATCAACCAAGCGTTCGCGTCACACGGGACCTGCGTGCTGTGATTGCATCAGCACTTGATCCAGTCGGTGACCGCCAAATAGGTTGAACAAAGCAAAGACCGCGAATGATCGCGGTCTTTGCTGTTCACGGGTGTCTGGCCAGTGTTTGCGTGGCCTGCTGGTGGGTGGGTGGTGGCCCGGTTACCACACCATCGGCGTGTAGCCGTCCTTGATCAGGTCGGAAATCATTTTGCCGACGAATTCGACGCGTACGCCCAGGGCGGCGATTTTCTGGCTGGTGCCGTCCCGATCAGCGATGAACTTGCAGGCCACGGCCGTTTCTTCCATCTGCTGATATTCTTTTAACATCCGTTGCATCTCGGCATCCCTTAACAACAGTTCCTCGGCTGGACCGAAAATGAACAATTTCACATCTTCCAACCAACCATGCTTAAGCGCGTTGACGGCGAACATGGTGCCGGTGCGCGCCTTGCCGGGTTCGTTGGTACTGATGATGGCAATGATCCTGTCACTCATGGGTGTGTCTCCGGAATTTTGAAACGATGGGTGTGGAGGCGCAAGAGTATGGTGGGTGGAGGTACAATGAAATTACAAAATTATTTATAACATTGTACACTGACCCGACAATGATTGACTTCACGCTTCAAGAGTTGGCGTGCATAGACGCCGTGGTCTCGGCCGGGAGCTTTCACGCGGCCGCGACTCAACTTCACCGCTCACACCCCGCCGTGCACGCAGCGATCAAGGGACTGGAATCGCGCATCGGTGTGCCATTGCTGGACCGATCAGGCTATCGCGTCCGTCTTACGCCAGCAGGTGCGGCCTTCTGCGAGCGCGCCAGGGAGGTGCTGTCCGAGGCGCGCGCATTGCGGACCTTCGCGGAACATCTGGCGCAAGGCGAGGAAACAGAACTTCGCGTAGTGATCGGTGATCTGTGTCCGACCGCGAAGGTCGTGCGGCTGTTGCGGCGATTTTTCGATGAATGTCCGAATACCCGCTTGCACTTGTATTTCGAGGCCCTCGCCGGACCTTGCGAGCGGTTGTTCGACGAAGAAGCAGACCTGATCTTGCATCACGTGGACAAGACGGACCCACGGCTGGAGAGCATCGACCTTTTTTCCGTTACCCTCGTGCCGGTCGTGGCGCCGGGGTTCCTGCCGTTTCCCATCAGTGGCAACCTCACGCCACGGCAGATGAAGAACCATGTCCAATGCATCATCCGGGATTCCGCAAAGAATCCCGCCCAGGACTACTACATTATTGAAGGCGCGCGAAGTTGGACCGTCGCCGACCAGCTTATGAAAAAGGAACTGATCCTGCTCGGAATGGGTTGGGGCCACATGCCGCTCCACATGATTGAGCGAGAGCTGCGGCGCGGCAAATTAGTCTCCATCGAAGGGAAACACTTCAAACGCAGAACGGTCGATATTGTTGCCGCACGCCTGCGGAAACGACCCGCGGGTCCCGTTGGCAACCGACTATGGGAGTTTCTCGGCGACCCCACCTAAATTGACTTGGCTCACCGTGCCCAAGGCTTTGCCCTTAACGCCCATCGCCAGGATCGACCGTCATTACGGGCCCATGCGGCCCGCGACAATCTGTGAGCATCAACCCGCCGCGGAACGCTCGGCGCGTTTGCGATCGGTTTCCTTGAGGAAGCGTTTGCGCAGGCGGATATGCTGAGGGGTGACCTCCACCAGTTCGTCGTCCTCGATGAATTCCAGGGCACGCTCCAGGGTCAGTTGGATCGGCGGCACCAGCGTGATGGCGTCGTCCGTACCCGAGGCGCGTACGTTGGTAAGCTGCTTGCCCTTCATGGCATTCACCACGAGGTCGTTGTCGCGGGTGTGGATACCGATGATCATGCCTTCGTACAGCTCCTCGCCGGGGCCGACGAACATGCGCCCGCGCTCCTGCAGATTCCACAGGGCATAGGCGACACTGGTGCCGACGCCGTTGGCGATGAGCACGCCGTTGACGCGCCCGCCCATCTCGCCCTTCTTCATCGGGCCGTAGTGGTCGAACACGTGATAGATCAGCCCGCTGCCGGCAGTGGCGGTGAGGAAATCCGTCTGGAAGCCGATGAGGCCGCGCGCCGGGATCATGTACTCCAGGCGCACCCGGCCCTTGCCGTCCGGTTCCATGTTCAACAGGTCGCCCTTGCGCATGCCGAGTTTTTCCATGACGCCGCCCTGGTGCTGGGCCTCCACGTCCACGGTGAGATTTTCGTAAGGCTCGTGTTTCTCGCCGTCGACTTCGCGGATGATCACCTGGGGACGGGACACGCCCAGCTCATAGCCCTCGCGCCGCATGTTTTCGATGAGGATGCCGAGGTGCAGTTCGCCGCGACCGGAGACGCGGAATTTGTCCGGGCTGCCGGTGTCTTCCAC
>JAYUBZ010000187.1:0-2481 GCA_043740595.1 Gammaproteobacteria bacterium | reverse complement strand
ACCGCCGCCCTGTTGCTGGTGGTGCTGTTGTCGTTCAGCCCGGTGGAACCGGCGCAGGCCGCGGTGCATGCCGATCTGACGCCGGCGGAATCCCGCGGCGTCATCACGCAAATACTCGCGAATGAGGATTTCTCCACGGACAAGCGCATGACCACCTGGGTGCCCAAGGACTGGCCGCCGAAATGGGATAGCAAGAAACCCAAAGGCGATTCGGACGTCTCGCCCTTTGCCGCGCTGCAAAAGCTGATCGCCAGTGGGTTTAAGCTGGTCCTGGTGGCTCTGCTCATACTCGCGATCCTCTATCTGGTGATCAACCGCAGGCGATGGTTGGCGCTGGCTGGGCGCAAGAAGCTGCCCGACCGCCCAGCGCCCAGCGCCCTGTTCGGTATGGACCTGCAACCCGAATCCCTGCCGGACAATCTGGCGGAGATGGCGCATGCACTCTGGACTCAGGGGCGTCAGCGCGAATCCCTCGGCCTGTTATACCGCGGCAGTCTGAGTCATCTGGTGAATCACGATGCGCTGGCGCTGAACGAGGGCATGACGGAATCCGACATCGAGGCGTGCGCCCGCGATGCACACCTCGACCCGGCGCGCGTCGACTACCTGTCGCGTCTCGCAAGGGCGTGGAAAACGCTGGCCTATGCCCATCGGCAACCGGACGAGGGCGATGTACGACGGCTGTTCACCGATTGGTCGAATTACTTCGGCCCGCCGGTAGCGGCATGAGCCGGCGGGCCGCTATCATCACGCTTGTCATCCTGGCGTTGCTCGCGGCGCTGGGTTACTGGATCGCCCAGCACGTGGAAAAACGCGAAATAAAAATACCCATCGGCCTGCACGGCGAGGCCAAGCGCAACCCGCTGTTGGCGGCGCAGCGTTATCTGACACACTTAGGACTCGCCGTCGAGCGCCTGGAGGATGGCCGGCGCATGCAGACCGCTCCCGCGGAGAATGACGCGTTGATCATTACCAGCGACCGCCAGACCTTGGGGCAGGCGCGCACCCAGGCGTTGTTGCAATGGGTAAAACGCGGAGGCCGTCTGATCGTTACCGTGCCGTCCCTGCCGATTAAATTTAAAGGGGAGACCCGCGCCCCGTCAGCGCCGCGTGATCCGCTGTTGACGGCCCTGGGTCTGGGTCTGGCCCGCGCCAGTGACGCCGCGAACGATAAGGTGGAGTCCGGGCAAGAGAACGTGGAGGGCGACGCCGCTAAAGACACCGAAGCGAACGACGACGATGTGGGCACCTGTCCGGCGCGGGAAAATTATACCGAGGTGTCTCTGCCCTCCGCCAACGCGGTGTTGCGGGCCGGCTTCAACCAGTACGAGGTGCTGACCGGGGCAAAAAACACCGATACCGTCGCGCGGCACGCGGGCGGGGTGGCGCTGGTGAGCCGCGCCTTGGGGCGGGGACGCGTTATTGTGCTGACGGATATCGGCATCTTCCAGTTTCGCGCCATCGGTGAGCTGGATCATGCCTTGCTGCTCTGGTATCTGGTGAAGGGCGCGGGCAAAGTATGGGTGGTGACGGACAACGACATGCCGCCCATCGCGTTGTGGTTGTGGCGGCATGCGAAGGAATCGGTGACGGCCGTATTCCTGTTCCTGATACTCTGGATCTGGTCACGCAGTGTGCGCTTCGGTCCCCTGGTGCGGGAGCCCGCGCCGACGCGTCGCCGCATCCTGGAACACATCGAAGCGGCGGGGCGTTTTCTCTGGCTGCACCAGAAACAGGAACGGCTGCTCAAGTCGGTACGCGCGGCGTTGACGGCGACTGCCGCGCGCCGCCATCCCGCCTGGGTGGGCATGTCGGAGGAGGAAAAGATCGGGCATCTTGCGTCCCTCAGCGGGTGGGACGCCGATGCGCTCCGCCATCTGCTGCACGCGGCCATCACCCACCGGCGTCAGGATTTTTTTCATGTCATTCGTCAGCTGGAAACCATCAGGAAAAAACTATGAACCCCAATGATGCCCTGCCCGGCGACAACGCCGCTCCCGCCAACCCGCCGACGGACGAACAACTGAGTCAGGCATACAAACTTGCGACGCGCCTGCATGCGGAAATCTCCAAGGTGATGATCGGCCAGAAGGCGGTGATCGACCAGGTGCTGATCAGCCTGTTCGCCGCCGGCCATGTGTTGATCGAAGGCGTGCCGGGACTGGGTAAGACCCTGCTGGTGCGGGCCCTGGCGCGCTGCTTCGACGGTCATTTCAGCCGCATTCAATTTACGCCGGACTTGATGCCGACGGATGTGACCGGGCACGTCATCTACGACATGAAGAACGCCCAGTTTACCCTGCGCAAGGGCCCCATCTTCACCAACCTGCTGCTGGCGGACGAAATCAACCGCGCCCCAGCCAAGACCCAATCGGCCTTGCTGGAGGTGATGCAGGAATCCCAGGTGACCCTGGAGGGCAAGGCCCTGGAAGTGCCGCGGCCCTTCATGACCCTGGCGACCCAAAATCCCCTGGAGCAGGA
>JAYUBZ010000186.1:0-3703 GCA_043740595.1 Gammaproteobacteria bacterium | reverse complement strand
ACTCACGCTGTACCTGCAACCTGTATTACCGGAACTGGCCAAGAAGGCTGAGGCATTCTTAAACATCCCAGAGCTTAAATGGGGGGATGCAACAACATGGCTTATCAACAACAAAATTGGATCATTTGACCATCTAAGAATAACCCGCGTCGAGCCAAAACAAGTTGAATCAATGCTTCAGGAATCGAAAGAGAACCTCAAAATGACAACTGAAACATCCACTGCACCCGCTGCCACGTCGGTTGTCGAACCCATCAAGCCCGAAATCTCGATCGACGACTTCGCCAAGGTCGACCTGCGCATCGCGCGCATCGTGAAAGCGGGTTACGTGGAAGGCGCGGACAAGCTGCTGCAACTCACCGTGGACATCGGCGGGCAGGAATGCAACATCTTCGCCGGCATCCGCTCGGCCTACGACCCCAAGGACCTGGAAGGCCGCCTCACCGTGGTGGTCGCCAACCTCGCCCCGCGCAAAATGAAATTCGGATTGTCCGAAGGCATGGTGCTGGCCGCCGGACCGGGGGGCAAGGACCTGTGGATACTCTCGCCCGATAGCGGCGCGGCACCGGGCATGCGGGTGAAATAAAACCTTTGGAGTGCGGCGACTCGCCGCACTCCAAAATCAGGAACGCGGCACAACCGATTGCGCCGCCAACCCCTCCAGCATGACCAGCTCATCCTCGCTGAAGCCCGCGGCGCGGCGCGCCTCGATGTGCAGCGGCGGGCGCAGACGCGACCCACCATATTCCTGCAATAAATCCTGAAAAGTCTTTATCGGGTCGACACCGCGCTGCTCGCACAAATACCCATACCAGCGGTTGCCGATGCGCACGTGGCCGATTTCATCGCGCAGAATAATCCCGAGTATCTCCACCGCGCGTTGGTCGCCCACACTTTCGAACTTGCGCACCAGCGCCGGACTGGCGTCCAGCCCGCGCGCCTCCAATACCCGCGGCACCAGGGCCATGCGCACCAGGGGATCGTGCGCGGTCTGTAAAGCCATCTGCCACAGACCGTCGTGCGCCTCGAAGTCGCCGTAGTCGTGCCCGAGGCTGATAAGATGAGTGCGTAACAAACTGAAGTGGAATGCCTCCTCCTCCGCCACCTGCAACCAGTCGGTGTAATACGCCAACGGCATCCCCCGAAAACGATACGCCGCGTCGAGCGCGAGATTGATGGCATTGAATTCGATATGGGCGATAGCATGGATGAGCGCGGCGCGCCCCGCCGGGTTGCGGACACTGCGCCGCGGCATGTGCAAGGGTGAAACCAGGGACGGCCTGTCCGGACGCCCCGGGGTGGCGATGGTCTCGGGCGGAGATCCATCCTGCTCGATAGACAGATGTCCACGCTGCCAGTCGGCACGCAGCGCGCGGGTCAGGGCGAGCTTCTGGTCCACCTGGGTCGCCAGCAGGCAGCGGTGGGTGCGGGTGTAAAGGTTGTCCGCCATGCAAGGGCTACCGGTGAAATCCGCGAGTATGCCACAGGGCGCCGGCAGTGCTTGTCCGTCGGCACCCAACTCCACGGCCGGGATGTCCCCTTACGTGCATTCAATAAATCCCAGGGAAGAATTTTTTTACCCGCAGGGCATAGGCGTCGTAATCCGGGTACTGCTGACGCAGCCAGCGCTCTTCCCGCGCCGCTTTGCGATCGAAGAACGCCAGGGTCAGTGCGGCGCTCGCCAGGCCCGGCAGGCTGGCCCAGCAAAGCGTCCAACCGAGGGACGCCACGATCAAGCCGGTGTAAATCGGATGACGCATGAAAGCGTAAAGACCCTGGTGGTGCAATACGCCACGCTCCAGGGGGCGCGGGAAGGGTGTGAGGGTGTCGCCGAGGGAGAAAAGCCCCACCAGCGTCAGCATGAACCCGAGGGCGGTCAACATCGCCCCCGCCAGCCGCGGGAACGCGTGTACATCGAAAGGACCGGTTGCCGTCCACCAGGGCAACACCACGGCCAGCAGCAGAACCGGGACCTGGGCCAGCACCCACCAGCCGCCCCGTTCGGTGAATGCAGTGTATGGCGTTTTTTTCATGGCGACTCCCTGATATGCTCGACGTATGAATGTCCATGTGCATTATCGCGCTGGGCCTTGAACGATACCAGAGTTTGTGTCGATTCCCTCGGCGGGCGCTCCTGCGGAACGAGCGCTGACGACACCGGTCATAGCCGCTACATCCTGGTGCGCAGGGCGCACCCTACGCGAGGCTTAAAGCGGAAGTACTTGTGACAATATCAATAGACCACATCGACGCCTGCCTGCCGCAGACCCAGTGCACCCAGTGCGGCTATCCCAGCTGCCGCGCCTACGCCGAGGCGCTGACGCGCGCTGAGGCCGACATCAACCGCTGCCCGCCGGGCGGCACCCCGACCCTCCAGGCCCTCGCGCACCTGTTAAACGTCAGCCTAAAACCCCTGGACCCAGGCTATGGCCAGCATCGGCCACGCACGCGCGCCGTCATCGACGAGGCCGTCTGCATCGGTTGTCGCAAGTGCATCGATGCCTGCCCGGTGGATGCCATCGTGGGTGCGCGTAAATTCATGCACAGCGTGCTTCAGCAGGCCTGCAGTGGTTGTGAGTTGTGTCTGGCCCCCTGCCCGGTGGACTGCATCGACCTGCTGCCCGCAGTTATTACCGGTGGCGCCGTCTGGCCGGAATATCCGCGGGAGGAAACCGAAGGCTGGCGACAGCGCCATGCCCAACGCCAGGTGCGTTTGGCGCAGTCGTCGACATCGGCACGACCGCGCAAAGACGAGGCCAACGCGTCCACGGCGCAGTCGCACAGAAAAGCCGAGATCCAGGCCGCCGTGAAGCGCGTCAAGGCAAAACGCCGGCTCATCGTGGGTCCGCGCCAAGCATGACGCGGCGCCCCGCCTACTCAACAGCTGTCCCCATCGAGTATCGGATATCTCTGCGTTACACCCTGACAGCAGCGACGGCCGCAGGCATTCGACATGTCACGGGCAGCGATATCGCCCGGTGCCGGCGCGCCCCGGTCGCCTGCATTATGGGCCCCGGACTGACATCCATCCTTATATATAGATATACAGATAAATTAACCGCCTGCCACTGCAAGCTATCCATCAACCCTCCAACGCTAACCGAGACATGTTCCTCTCGACTCTAAAGAACAAGTTCACGCACAGCGCCGGCTCGCTCTTCGGCCTGCTGCTGTTTTGCATCGCCCTGTGGGCGATGTTCCATGCGCTCAAGGGATACCACTATCAGCAGATTGCCCAGCAGGTAAGCCTGATACCCGCGCAGCGCTTGCTGCTGGCGCTGGCACTGACCATCGCCAGTTACCTGCTCCTGACGGGCTACGACTATCTCGCCCTGCGTTATATCCATCACCCATTACACCTCACGCGCATCGCCCTGGCCTCCTTCATCGGTAATGCCTTCAGCCACAACCTCGGGTTCGCATTGCTGTCCGGCGGGTCGGTGCGTTATCGGCTGTACTCCAGCTGGGGGCTGTCGGGTTTCCAGATCACGGGCATCGTGGCGTTCTGCAGCGCGACGCTGTGGCTCGGGTTTTTTGCAACGGCTGGCGCAGTATTTTTGCTGGAGCCCCTGGCCATCCCCACCCGTTTGCATCTGCCCTTTGACTCCCTCCACAGGCTGGGTGAGGCCTTGCTGTTTCTGACGGCGCTCTACCTGGGCGCCAGTTTCCTGCGGCGCGAACCGATCACCCTGCGGGGCTGGGA
>JAYUBZ010000185.1:0-2239 GCA_043740595.1 Gammaproteobacteria bacterium | reverse complement strand
AGAAACCGCCGGTTCTCCTGCTCCAGACCGATGGTAATCCGCAAGTACTCCGGCATGGCGTAGTTGGCCACCGGCCGCACAATAACCCCCTCGTGCAGCAGTTTTTCATAGACGGCGGCGCCCTGTCCGACGTTCACACAGATGAAGTTACCCACGGACGGGAGGAATTCGAGCTGCAAGGCTTTAAAGCCCGCGATCAACTGCTGCATGCCGCTGGCGTTGACGGCGCGTGCGCGTTGCAGGTGTTCGGCATCGCCTAAAGCCGCCGTGGCCGCGGCCAGGGCCAGGCTATTCACATTAAAGGGCGGACGCACGCGGTTCAACAAATCGGCGGCGGCATCGCCCGACACGCCGTAACCCACCCGCAGACCCGCCAGGCCATATACTTTCGAAAAGGTGCGCGCAACGATGAGGTTGGGATAATACTTAAGCAATTCGATGCCGTTGGCATAACCGGGTGCATCGACGTATTCAAAATAGGCCTCATCCAACACCACCATCACCCGTGCCGGCAGGGCGTCGAGAAAATCGCGCAAGGCCTGCTGCGTCAGCCAGGTCCCCGTGGGATTGTTGGGATTGGCGATAAACACCAGCCGCGTGCGCTCGCCCACGGCGCGCAACATGGCGTCGAGATCGTTGCCCCAGTCCCGGGCCGGGGTGATCACCGCGCGTCCACCCACCGCCTGCGTCACGATGGGATAGATGGCGAAGGCATGGGCGGAAAAAATGACCTCGTCCCCGGGGTTGACGAACACCCGCGCGGCGAACTCCAGGATATCGCTGGAGCCGTTGCCCAGGGTGAGCTGCGTAGTGGCCACGCCCAGGGTGTCAGAGAGGGCACGCTTGAGGGCAAAACCGCCGCCATCCGGATAACGCGCCAGGTCCGGCAGCACGGCCGACATCGCCGCCAGCGCCTTGGGGCTGGGGCCGGAGGGATTTTCGTTGGACGCCAGCTTAATAGCGTTTTTTACGCCGTACTCGCGCTCAAGTTCGGCGATGGGCTTGCCCGGTGGATAGGGGATGATGCCGCGCACACCGGCCACGGCGAGTTCACGCAGGTCGAGGGACATGATCAGAGCACCGCTTTCGGATAAGAGCCGAGCAGTTTCATAAAGGCCACCTCTTTCGCCAGCTCGTCCAGCGCCTTGATCACGCGCTCGTCCTTGACGTGGCCATCGATATCCAGAAAGAACACGTATTCCCACAGGCCCTTGCGTGACGGCCGCGACTCGATGCGCGTCATATTGATCTGATTGCGTGAGAACGGCGCGAGCAGCGCGGCCAACGCGCCGGAGCGGTTCTGCCCAGCCACCAGCATACTGGTCTTATCGGCACCACTGGGCTGCGTCTCAAGCCGGCCGATGACCAGAAAGCGAGTCGTATTGTCCGGCTCGTCCTCGATATTCTTTGTCAGGACGTTCAGTTTGTAGATATCCGCGGCGGAGCTGCCGGCGATGGCGGCAAGCCTGGCATCCTTGGCCGCCAGGCGTGCTGCCTCGGCGTTGCTGCTCACGGCGACGCGTTCCAGCTTCGGCAGATGGGCGTCCAGCCATTCACGGCACTGCGCCAGGGACTGACTGTGGGACACGATCTTTTTGATGGTCTTGAGGGACTTGCCCTTGGCCAGCAGATGGTGATGGATGCGCAGCTCCACTTCGCCGCAGATACGCAGCGGCGAATTCACAAACATGTCGAGGGTATGATTGATGATGCCCTCGGTGGAGTTTTCAATCGGCACAACACCGAACTGGACGGCACCGGATTCCACTTCGCGGAACACCTCGTCGATGGCATTGAACGGCAACGTGCGCACCGAATGACCGAAGTGTTTCAGCGCCGCCGCCTGGGTAAAGGTCCCCTCCGGTCCGAGAAAGGCGATGTGCAGGGGCGACTCCAGGGCGAGACAGGCGGACATGATTTCACGAAACAGACGCGCCATCTCCTCGCTGGACAACGGCCCCTGGTTGCGCTTGACCACGCGCCGCAGCACATCGACCTCGCGTTCCGGGCGGTAAAAACTGCTGTGGTTGCCGGATTGCTGCTTGGCGGCGGCGACTTCCTGGGCGCAACGGGCGCGCTGGCTGATCAACTCCTGGATCTGCTGGTCCAGGGCGTCGATACGCTCGCGCAGTTCACGCAATCGCTGCTGTTCGCTGCTCATGCCGCCACCTGAGTCATTGTGGGTGTCAGAGTATGCGCGCCATCATCACGCCGGGTATGGCCGCGATCTGGGCACGCA
>JAYUBZ010000184.1:0-4800 GCA_043740595.1 Gammaproteobacteria bacterium | reverse complement strand
GCCAGGCGCATGCGTTTGACCAGATCCGCAAGACGCAGTTGCAGACGCGCGATGCGTTCGCGCGGGTGCACGATGCGCCCACTCAACCAGTCGAGGCGTTGCTGGCGTGCGCGGATGTGATCGCGCGCCAGGCGCAGGAGGCGCGTGTCCAGATAATTGAATTGCGCCAGCCACTCGTCCTGATTCGGGCTGAGCATTTCCGCCGCCGCCGTGGGCGTGGGCGCGCGGGCGTCCGCCACCCAGTCGGCGATGGAGAAGTCGGTTTCATGCCCCACACCGCACACCAGTGGCAGCGGGCAGGCGTAGACGGCGCGCGCGACCACCTCCTCATTAAACGACCACAGGTCTTCGAGGGAGCCGCCGCCGCGCGCCAGGATCAGCGCATCGCAATCACGCCGTTCCCCCGCCAGGCGAATGGCGGCGGCGATTTTATCCGCCGCGCCCTCGCCCTGCACCGGCACGGAATAGATCAACACAGCGATGGCCGGAAAACGCCGGCGCAAGGTCGTCAGCACGTCACGCAGCGCCGCCCCCGTGGGTGAGGTAATGATGCCGATGCGCTTTGGCAGTGTCGGCAGGGGTTTTTTGTGCGCCGCATCGAACAGACCTTCCGCTGCCAGACGATTTTTCAGTAGCTCGAAGGCGCGACGCAGGGCGCCTTCGCCGGCTTCCTCCAGGTATTCAACGATGAGCTGGAATTCCCCGCGCCCCTCGTACAGGCTGACGCGTGCCCGCACCAAAACCTGCATGCCATCTTTTGGCACGCCGCCGAGGCTGCGCTGACTGCCCTTAAACAAGGCACAGCGTATTTGCGCCTGGCTGTCCTTAAGCGAGAAGTACAAATGCCCCGAGGCGGGGCGTGCCAGATTGGAGATTTCCCCCTCTATCCAGAGCAACGGGAACTGTCCTTCCAGCAAGGCCTTGGCCTCGCGGTTGAGGCGCGAGATGGAATAGACGTCGCGTTCCGCGACGAGGGCGGCGGCGGGAGGGGTCGGTGGAAGGTTCATGGGTTCAACATAACGCTGCGTGGGCAAATATACAAAGCAGGATAATAAAAAAGCCGGGTTTCCCCGGCTTTTTTGGGGTGCGGCGACTAATTATTCAGGATACTGAGGTCCGGCATTGGCATTGTCCTGAGCCTGCTTTTTGGCCAACTGGACTTGCATGGCGGCCATTTTCGCTTTTTTCAGGGCATCTGCCTTGTCGCCAAAGGCCAGTTCCGAGTCATCCTTGGCTTCCTTTACCAGGTCCGCCGTATTGACCCACAGGTCTACGTGGGCTTTTTTGGCGGCGGCGATGTCCTGATCGGCGGTCGCGATCGCATCATTTAGCTTGGCGCTGTCTTGCCCAGCGGCGCAGCCGCCTAGGGCGGTGGCCAGGGCAGCCATCAGGATGGTCTTTTTCATGTAATGCTCCTCAGGGTGGTCAGGTAAACGAACAACTAACAGAATTCATTAAAAGTGACCCGGCCCCTGACGTCAACTGCTTTTTTCCGCCTATCGCCCCTGATTTATGGAATAACGTGCCTTGATGCGGCGTCCGCTTACGGTCGGACCGCGAGATATTTCACGTTACCCCGTTGTCGGGTTTCCCCTCAGTCCGTATAATGCCGCATGCGAATAGTCCAAGAAGCGTTAACCTTTGATGATGTCCTGTTGCTGCCTGCGCATTCCGCCGTGTTGCCCCGGGACGTCGACCTTAAGTCCCCGTTAACCCGTAAAATCCGCTTGAACATCCCGCTGTTGTCCGCGGCCATGGACACGGTGACCGAATCCAGCGCCGCCATTTGTCTGGCGCAGGAAGGTGGGCTCGGCATTGTGCACAAAAACATGACCCCGGCCCGCCAGGCGGACGAGGTGCGCAAGGTCAAGAAATTCGAGAGCGGCGTGATCAGTGAGCCATTTACCGTCACCCCCGATACCACCATCCGCAAGGTCATGGAGCTGACCCGGGCCAAGCGTATCTCCGGCGTGCCCGTGACCCAAGGCGGCGAGCTGGTGGGCATCGTCACCAGCCGCGACATGCGCTTCGAGACCCGTTTTGACGAGCCGGTCAGCCGCATCATGACCCCGAAAGAGCGGCTCATCACGGTGAAGGAAGGGGCGTCCCGGGAACAGGTTTTGCTGCTGCTGCACAAGCACCGCATCGAGAAAATCCTGGTGGTGGACGACAAGTTCGGTCTTAAGGGCCTGATCACCGTCAAGGACATCCAGAAATCCAGCGAATACCCGCGTTCCGCCAAGGATGCCTCCGGGCGCCTGTTGGTGGGATCGGCGGTGGGCGTGGGCAAAGGCACGGAAGAACGGGTCGAACTCCTGATGGACGCGGGCGTGGACGTGATCGTCGTCGACACCGCCCATGGCCATGCCCAGGGTGTGCTGGACCGGGTCCGTTGGATCAAGAAAAACTTCCCCCATGCCCAGGTGATCGGCGGCAATATCGCCACGGGGGCGGCGGCCAAGGCGCTCATGGACGCGGGTGCCGATGGGGTCAAGGTGGGTATCGGTCCTGGCTCCATTTGTACGACCCGCATGGTGGCGGGGGTGGGCGTGCCCCAGATTACGGCTATCGCCAATGTGGCGGATGCCCTGGCGGGTACGGACATTCCCGTGATCGCCGATGGCGGCATCCGTTTTTCCGGCGATATCGCCAAGGCCATTGCCGCCGGCGCACATTCAGTCATGATCGGCAGCCTGTTGGCGGGCACGGACGAGGCGCCGGGTCAGATCGAGCTGTATCAGGGCCGCTCCTACAAAACCTACCGCGGCATGGGCTCCCTCGGGGCCATGGGCGAGGGGTCGAGCGACCGCTATTTCCAGGAAGGCGCCAGCGCCGACAAGCTGGTGCCGGAAGGGGTGGAGGGACGTGTGCCGTACAAAGGGCCCATGGTGAATATCATTCATCAACTCATGGGAGGCCTGCGTTCCGGCATGGGTTACACCGGTTCACCGGATCTGGACACCCTGCGCGCCAAGGCCGAGTTTGTGCGCATCACCAGCGCCGGCATCCGCGAGAGCCATGTGCATGATGTGACGGTGACCAAAGAGGCGCCGAACTACCAGCGTGATTAGACTGCCCGATAACGTGATATCACAGTCACGGTGCGAGTCGTGATTTGGCTTCCGGCATATAGCCGGCCACTTGTAACGTATAGCGCATAACCACCCCTATGACCGATCCCCATTCCCAGCGCATCCTGATTCTGGATTTTGGCGCGCAGTACACCCAGCTCATCGCGCGCCGCGTGCGCGAGGCCGGTGTCTATTCCGAACTACATCCCTACGACATGCCGATCGAGGCTATCCGCCAGTTTGCACCGCGCGGCATTATCCTTTCCGGCGGGCCCGAGTCGGTAACGTTACAAGACACGCCCCGGGCACACGCGGAAATTTTCCAGATGGGCGTACCGATCCTGGGCATTTGTTATGGCATGCAGACCATGGCGGCGCAGTTGGGCGGTGAGGTGGAGACCTCGGATAAACGCGAATTCGGCTATGCCAGGGTGCGTGCCCGCGGTCATTCGCAACTGCTCAGTGGCATACAGGACAGCGTGAACGCGGAGGGCCATGGGCTGCTGGACGTGTGGATGAGCCATGGCGATCGCGTGACCAAGCTGCCACCGGGCTTTCAGGTCATCGCCAGCACCGAGCATGCCCCCCTCGCAGGCATCGGCGACGACGCGCGCAAGTTTTACGGTGTGCAGTTCCATCCGGAGGTCACCCATACCAAGCTGGGGCAGGCGATCCTGCGGCGTTTCGTACATGAGATCTGCGGCTGCGCGTCGTTGTGGACCTCGGGCAACATCATCGACACCCACATCGAGTCGGTGCGTCGGCAAGTGGGCACGGATGAAGTTATCCTCGGCCTGTCCGGTGGCGTGGATTCAGCGGTGGTGGGCGCGTTGCTGCATCGGGCCATCGGCAAGCAGATGACCTGCGTATTCGTGGACACCGGCCTGTTGCGCCAGAATGAAGGCGATGAGTTGATGGCAGTGTTCGCCGAGCACATGGGTGTGAAGGTATTGCGGGTGGATGCGGAACAGCGCTTTCTGGACGCATTGAAGGGCGTGGCGGAACCGGAACAAAAGCGCAAAATCATCGGCCGTTTGTTTATCACCATCTTCGAAGAAGAGGCCGCCAGGATCAAAAACGCCCACTGGCTGGCCCAGGGCACGATCTATCCGGACGTGATTGAATCCGCCGGCGCCAAATCCGGCAAGGCGCATGTGATCAAGTCGCATCACAATGTCGGTGGGCTGCCGGACGTTATGAAACTCAAGCTGCTGGAGCCCCTGCGCGACCTGTTCAAGGACGAGGTGCGGCGCATCGGTGAGGAGCTGGGCCTGCCGCACAAAATGGTCTATCGCCATCCCTTCCCCGGTCCCGGTCTCGGTGTGCGCATTCTCGGCGAGGTGAAGAAGGAGTACGCGGATATCCTGCGCCAGGCGGATGCCATTTATCTGGAAGAGCTGTATCGCCACAATCTTTACGACAAAATCAGCCAGGCCTTCGCGGTGTTTCTGCCGGTACGCTCCGTCGGTGTGGTGGGCGATGCCCGCGCCTACGAGTTCGTCGTGGCCCTGCGCGCGGTGGAGACCGTCGACTTCATGACCGCCAACTGGGCACAGATCCCGTACGATGTGCTGGGCGCCATCTCCACGCGCATCATCAACGAGGTCAAGGGTATCTCGCGGGTGGTGTACGACATTTCGGGTAAGCCGCCCGCGACCATCGAGTGGGAATAGACAGGGCAGGGCGTGGCGTGCGGGCGCCTGCCTCCGGCGCCGCCCCTCGTACCGCT
>JAYUBZ010000183.1:0-8169 GCA_043740595.1 Gammaproteobacteria bacterium | reverse complement strand
TGAGCAGTTTCAGAAAGACAATCCAATGGTTTTCTCTCCTCAGCAGTTCAAGAATGACAAGAACCCATACTGCCACGAAAGCACAACAGCAGAAGAAATTATCGCTGATGCCGGAGCAAGCCTCCGGGCCTTCGTCGCGGGCGCTGGTTCAGGCGGAACGATTACGGGCGTTGGACGCGTTCTCAAAAAGCGTATGCCGTCCGTAGAGGTAGTGCTCGCCGAACCCGACACAGTGCGGATGTACTCGGGTGGAACCGTCTCGTGCTCCGAGATACATGGAGTGGGTCCAACGTTCAAACCACAAGTGATGGATACTAGCGTGGTAGATAGCATCATTCAGGTGAACAGTGCAGATGCTCATCACATGATGCGACGACTTGCGCGCGAAGAAGGGATTCTTTGCGGCCCATCGTCAGGGGCGCTTGCGCACGCCGCGATACAGGTTGCTAAGCGCTACGGCCCAGGAGACGTTGTAGTGACCGTCTTTCCCGATTACGGCATGCGTTACCTGGGCACCGGGATGTACTGCGACGGTGACGTTGCGCGGCCGACGGCGGAACAATGAGCAGAAAAGACATGTTGAGCAGAAACGGAGAGATCTGGGAGAAACTTAACTCGGAGGAGACCCACGTACATAGCGTGAGGCGCGTCTATTGCAATCTGGAAATCAGTGGCCAGTCTGTGTCGGTGGTGGAAACGGCACATGGCAGAACTCTCGTCATCGACGGTCGGTTACAATCGACAGAGGCAGACGAGTGGATATACCACGAGGCTTTAGTGCAACCTGCAATGTTGTGCCACGACGGGCCGAGAGACGTGCTTTGTGTCGGCGGCACCACGGGGGCGATTATACGTGAGGCACTGCGCACGCCCACGATTCAGTCGGTGGCGTTTACCAACACCAACCGTATGCTCGTCGATATCACCAGGGCGTATTTGCCACACTTGGGGGCTTGGGTATTCGACGACCCAAGGATAGAGGTCATCGAGGAAGACGCCAGCTCGTGGCTTCAGTGTACCGGGCGAAGCTTCGACGTCATTATTGTCGATCTACCGGAATCTCCAGATGGGACGCCGAAGGATGGCCGCTTTGTTACGAGGCGTCTTCTTGTCGCCTTGCGGCAACACCTGAATTCTGGCGGTATCGTTGCAGTCGCTGCAGGGGCGGCACATCTCCTGGCGGACCCTGCATTCGCGGTCATCGTGAAGGCGCTCAAAAGCGTCTTTCTGTCCGTCGACGCCTACTCTGCGAATGTATCGAGTCTGGGCACGCCATGGGGTTTTGCTGTTGGCACCGACGGCCCATCAATTATCTGCGTTCGACGCGAAGCTGATAGACCAGCGGATCGCTGAACGGCAGGTAGCGGGTCTGCGGTACTACGAAGGGCGTCTCCACGCGGCGATGCTCGCGCTTCCGAAACACTTGAACATGTGGTTGAGCACCGCCAGATGCGGGACGCAGACAGAACAGGAAGGCGACGAGATGAGAGTTACCAACAACGGACCTGAGATATTGGAGCAACTAATTGGAGTCGGTTCGAATTTATCGCCGAAAGCCGCGGCTGTCAGAGACCTGTACGACGGTGCCCTAAGCTCAGGAGAGGAGGCGCGAAACCTTATCTTCCCACGGGTGTTGCCGGAGGGACAATTCGTGGGGCAATACAGCGACAACTCTGCTGACGATATTCTCATGCTCGCGACACGCGCCCAGGTGGGCCCCGGCACTCGCGTGCTCGACATCGGATGTGGTGCCTGCGGGCCTGCATCATTCTTGGTTGAATCCCGCAGTTGTCACGTGACTGGGGTCGATCTCTCCAGGCGTCATATCGCCGCAGCGCGCGAGCGCGTGGCCGCGAAAGGGCTATCGAACCAAGTCGAGCTGATCGAAGGCGATATCTACGAGGTCGCTACAGACTTAGCGCGCGTGGATGTCGTGATTGGACTTGGTGCCTGGTGTCATTTCGATCCCAAAGAGCTGTTTCCAGTTTGCCGCACCCTGCTCAAACCGGGCGGACGGATCGCATTCATGCAGCGAATATTGCTGGGAGGTGTCGACAATACACTCTGGCAGCAGCTTACTCAGGAGTGGGCCTGCCCGTCCGTCGAGTCATTCGCAAGCTACTACGAGGCTCTGAGGTCGAACGGATTTACGGACGTCTACATTGAAGATCGGACGCCTGCCTATGTGTCGCTTCAGCAGAGGTTCGTCGACGCCCGGCTCGAGCTGAAGGGGAAACTTGTCAAGATCCTTGGCGAAGAGGGTTTCGAGCGTGACTTGGCCTTGGTGCAAGCAGAATGTCAAGCGACTCTAAATGGGCAGCTAGGCTATGGCCTCTTTGTCGCCAAGCGCGCCTTGTGAATGTTCCTAGATTGTGAGCTGGAGGGAAGGGGGTCCGGATGAATATATACCTCGGTATCCTTTTTGGAGTGATTGTCAGCTGCTTTTGGGGGCTTGCTTTTCTGGTCCCATACGCGATCCCTTCCCTCGATCCGTTCTTGATCACGCTCGGTCGCTTCGGGACGTACGGTATACTGTCAGTGTTCCTTATCCTAAGCCGGTCGAAGCCAGTTCTGAGGGAACTCCATGTCCGGGACTGGCTTTGGGCGTTCGCTCTCGCGTTCACAGGCAATCTGGGCTACTACGTTGTGCTGGTTACTGCCATCCACCTAGCAGGCGCTGCGGTGGCGGCGCTCATTGTTGGGGCCTTGCCGGTCACGATGGCACTCTATGGTAACTGGAAACAGCGCGAGCTGGACCTTCGGAGGCTCTTGCTGCCATTGGCGTTGATCCTGGGCGGGCTGATTAGCTTGAATGGGTATAAACTTGCTACGGTGACTACCATAGGTACGCGCGAAGACTTAGTCATCGGTATCCTCTGCGCAGTGATAGCGCTCGGGCTTTGGACTTGGTACGGAGTCCAGAACTCCCGCTACATGATACGACGCGTACAGATCAGTAGCGAGGCATGGTCGACAGTGGTCGGCGTCAGCACCCTCATACTTTTGCTGGGTGCGCTACCCGTGCTTGAAATCACCGGTGTCTGGTCCCCAGTGGCCGCGCTGGAGTCGGTCCAAAGTCGCGGTGCTATCATGACCTTCTTCGCAGCCAGTCTACTCCTAGGTATAGTCGTGTCCTGGTTCGCGACTGTGCTGTGGAATATCGCCGCCCGCAGGCTTCCCGTTTCGCTGGCCGCACAGCTGATCGTGTTCGAAACTGTATCGAGTATTCTCTATGCCAGCCTCGTCGACCATAGACCACCTCCAGTCTTCGAGGTGATCTTCATGATCATCACGTTGACCGGGGTGTTGCTGGGCATTCGAACAATACTCCAGGGAGGGTCACCCGCGAAAGCATCCAAACCTATGGTCCACCAAGCCCAACGTGCTGCTTCGACAGCCGACGACTGACAACATCCTCATGATCCATCTGTCGCGGGTCCGGGAAAGTATCGTAGAGACGGCCATAGCAGCTGGCCGAGAGCCTGGGGATATTCGTCTTATTGCCGTGTCCAAGACTCTGCCAACGGAGTGTGTGGCGGCCGCGGTTCAGGCCGGGCAAAGAGACTTCGGTGAGAACACTGTACAGGATGCGCTCACCAAAATTTCACACTTTGCCGATAAAAATCTTGTGTGGCATTTCATCGGGCACTTGCAATCCAACAAGGCAAAGTTTATTCCCGGCAAATTCGCCTGGGTGCACTCCATTGATAGCGTGAATCTCGCCCAACGTCTGTCACACAAAGCGCAGGAAACCGGAACGACCATCGGTGGGTTGATTGAAATAAATATTACACGCGATTCTGGCAAGCACGGGGTGTTGCCGGAAGCCTTATCACCACTCCTGGATGAAGTGCTGGGTGCACAGCTCCCCGGCCTCGCCCTACGCGGCCTCATGACCATTGGTCCATATCCGGCGAGCGAACGGGAATTGCGCGCGGCATTCGCGGCGGTCAGAAAGCTACGCGATGATAGCGCGCAGCGTTATGCCCTCTCCGACTTCAAGCAGCTCTCCATGGGAATGAGCGGAGACTATGCGGAGGCTATCAAAGAGGGGGCAACGATGGTCCGTATCGGCACAGCAATTTTTGGCGAGCGGGATTATCCTAAAAATGGTAATTTCTGATCCGAGCTTGCTGATCCTGTGGGCCAGTTCGATCGACACTCCCTCAGTCTCGACAAGCACCTCGATGCACGGTCTTCGGTCACGACGTCCGAGTTGCACGCGCCATTTTGTATATCTGGCTGTGCACCAAGCCCTCGCGTTGGGCAAGTTCATCGGTCGGGATCGTCGGATAAATACTCGGCAACGATACGGCGTTTGTAGTCGAGGTCGTACTGCTGTCTGAGCTTCCCTCGGAATTCAGTTTTCCAAGGATGACGTAAAATAGCAGTCACCCTGGAAAGGAGGACGGTAAAGATACCGAGCTAAATATGATAGATTGGAAGCAGGGCGCATTGCTGAATGTGTACAAACGATTAAACGTGGATATCGCCGGCACCCCCTGCGGCGTTGACGTGTAGATATATATTTTAGCCACGCAGTATCTTCGACAGAAACTGTTGCGCCCGTTGCGTACGCGGGGCAGTGAAGAATTCCTGCGTGGCCGCATCCTCGACGATGCGGCCTGCATCCATGAAGACCACGCGCTGCGCGACCTGGCGGGCGAATCCCATTTCATGCGTTACGACGATCATGGTCATGCCTTCTTGCGCGAGTTTTACCATGACCTCCAGGACTTCGTTGATCATCTCAGGATCGAGGGCGGAGGTGGGTTCGTCGAACAGCATGCAGACCGGGTCCATGGCCAGGGCGCGGGCGATGGCCACGCGCTGCTGCTGGCCGCCGGAAAGCTGGCCCGGATATTTGTCGGCGTGGGCCGTGAGCCCAACGCGATCGAGGAGTCTGTGCCCCTGGTCCATGGCGTGGTCCCGGCGTCGGCCGAGGACGGCGATCTGGGCAATGGCGAGATTTTCGCTCACGCTCATGTGCGGGAACAGCTCGAAGTGTTGAAACACCATGCCGACGCGGGACCGCAGCTTGGGTAGATTCGTTTTCGGGTCGCCCACGGATATGCCGTCCACAATGATGTCGCCTTGCTGGAAGGGTTCGAGACCATTGATGCATTTTATCAACGTGGACTTACCCGATCCCGATGGGCCGCAGACCACCACCACCTCGCCTTTTTTCACCTCGGTTGAGCAGTCGCTCAAGACCTGCGTGTCGCCGTAGAACTTGCTTACGCCGCGCAGGGTGATCACTGGAAACTGCTCCTGCGTGCGCCGATTCCCTGCTGCAGCCGTTTGACGCCGTAGGAAGCGGCGTAACACATCACAAAATACACAGCACCCGCGAACAGCAATAGCTCGACCAGGCGCCCGTCCCGGTCGCCGACCTTGTAGGCGGCACCGAAGAAGTCCGCCAGTGCCGAGACATACACCAGTGATGTGTCCTGGAACAGGACGATGGCTTGCGTCAGCAACAACGGCAGCATGTGGCGAAACGCCTGAGGCAGGACCACGAGCTGCATTGCCTGTCGGTAGTTCATGCCCAGGGCATAGGCCGCCGCCACCTGGCCTTTGGATACGCTCTGGATTCCAGCCCGTATAATCTCGGCGTAGTAGGCCGACTCGAACAGTGCGAAGCCCAGCATGGCGGAGACCAGCCGCATGTCCAGGGTTGGATCGAGGCCCGGCAGGGCTTGCAACAGCTGGGGCGCGATGAGAAAAAACCACAGCAGCACCATGACCAGGGGAACCGAGCGGAAAAAATTGACATACGCCGCGGCCAAGTAGGCCAGCACGCGCAGGCTGGAAAGCCGCATCATCGCCAGCAGCGTCCCCCACGAGATACCGGCTACCAGGGCGACCAGGGTGATGGCGAGGGATATTTTCATGCCCTGCCACAGAAAGGGCAGGGCACCGGGTATGGAACTCCAATCGAATTCGTGCATGGCGCCCTTAGTTTCCAGTACTTCCGCCATCCCTGGCGGTCGCACTGGAAACTGCTCCTGCGTTTCCAGTACTTCCGCCATCCCTGGCGGTCGCACTGGAAACTGCTCCTGCGTTTCCAGTACTTCCGCCATCCCTGGCGGTCGCGATGTAGCCCGGCACGCGCGCGCGATTTTCCACTCGGCGCATGCCTAGCATGACGAGGGCGTTAATCATCATGTACAGCAGCGTGACGGCGATGAAGGACTCATACGGTTGCGCGGTGTAGTCCACCAGCTGCCGGCCCTGGGCGGAGAGTTCGAGCAGGCCGATGGTGGAGCACACCGCGGAGTTCTTGAAGATGTTGAGCAATTCCGAGGTCAGTGGTGGCAGCATGCGGCGGATGGCGAGGGGCATGAGCACGTGGCGGTAGGCCTGGGGCAGTGTGAAGCCGAGGGCCAGTGCCGCCTGCCGCTGCCCCGGCGGTAGCGACTGGATAGCGGTGCGCACCTGCTCGCACACGCGTGCCCCGGTGAAAAATCCCAGGCATATCACGGCGGCGACGAATTGCTGGACCGCGGGGTGGGTCTGTTTGAAGGCGTCGCCGAGGGCCGCTGGCAGCAGTTCCGGCAGCACGAAGTACCAGATAAAGAGCTGCACCAGCAAAGGGATATTGCGAAACACCTCGACGTACACCGCGGCGATCCCCGCCAGCCAGCGGTTAGTCACGGTGCGCAGTATCCCCATGAGTGCGCCGATAAAGAGGGCCATGCACCAGGCGGACAACGACAGTGCCAGTGTCAGCTGCAGGCCCGAGACCATCCACCCTAGATAAGTGGTCTCGCCAGTGGGCACGGCGTGCAAGAGCATCGCCCAGTTCCAGTGGTAGTTCACTCAGCGTAGGCCTGGTCGTTGGGATGCTTGAACAAGGCGCGCACCTCGGCGCTCATGGGGAAATTCAGATTCAGGTCCTTGGGTGGAATGGGCGACAAGAACCACTTGCGGTAAAGCCCTTCCGCGCTACCCGAGGTCTGGACCTCTGCGATAGTGGTATCCACTAATTTTTTGAATGCGGCATCGTCCTTGCGCAGCATGCAGCCGTAGGCCTCGTGCGACGGCGGCGTGCCGGTGACGATCCAGTCGCCGGGGTGCTTGGCCTTGGCAAGCTCGCCATACAGCAGCACGTCATCCAGCATAAACGCCCGCGCGCGGCCGGTCTCAAGTGTGAGGAAGGATTCGCCGTGGTCCTTGGCGCTGATAATGTTCATGCGCATCTTCTTGTCCACGTTCATCTTGCGCAGCCGGCGCTCGGACGTGGTGCCGGCAGTGGTGACGACGGTCTTGCCGGCGAGGTCCGGGAAATCCTTGATCCCCGCATCCTTCTTCACCAGCAAGCGCGCACCGATAACGAAAAGACTGTTGGAAAATGCGACCTGTTTTTGGCGTTCGGCGGTGTTGCTGGTGGAACCACACTCCAGATCCACGGTGCCGTTTTGGATCAGCGCGATGCGATTTTGCGAGCTGACCGGTACCAGTTTTATCCGCAGACCGGGCAGGCGCAACTCGCGTTTGATGGCATCGACGACTTTCAGCATGATCTCATGGGAATAGCCGACGACCTGTTGTTTGTCGTCGTAGTACGAGAATGGGATGGAAGACTCGCGGTGACCGAGGGTGATGGTCTTCGTGGCTTCGATCTTCTTGAGCGTGCCGGTCAGTTCCTGCGCCCCGGCAGCAGAGGTAACCAGGATGCACACCGCCAGGGCGACGAACTGGTGTTGCGTGAACATAGGCTTTACTCCGGATTGACGTTTTGGTTACTTAAACATATGCGGAGGTGACATCATATGAAATCCAAAGACCTACCGCTACGGCTGAACCGGGGCAGGCTTGCATGGGCATTTTTAAGAAAACGGGTAAACGTCGATAATTTGTCTCCCATCAGTCGCCCTGAACCCGCCCTTTTTTACCGTACGAAACCCATCCTTCGGCGCCCAGGTGCGCAGCTTGCCATGCGGCATACTGGCTGCACAGTCGATGCAGGCTGTCAATGTGTGAATCGACATGTACCTCTCCCCGTATACAAGATTGTCCGCCCGTTTTATGGTGAAATAGACCCATGACCGCCCCCTTCGTCCACCTGCACCTGCACTCCGAATTCTCCCTGGTGGACGGCATCGTGCGCATCGATGAGCTGATCGCCAGCGCCGTGGCGGAGGGTATGCCCGCGATCACGCTCAC
>JAYUBZ010000182.1:0-6405 GCA_043740595.1 Gammaproteobacteria bacterium | reverse complement strand
TGCCTTCGCATCGCGCCGGGTGCCATCCGCCGCCGAGCGCGCATAGAACTTGCAGATGCTCTTTCTTAAATTCCAGGATTCGGGGAAGCAAAGTCTGTGGAGGAGACAACGCGTATTGCCTCAGACGAGGTAACGGCAGAAGACGACCGCACCGCGCTGAACAGGGAGGCGCTCAAGCGCGCGTTCCTCGACAACCTGTTTTACATGCAGGGCAAGTTTCCGGCGCTGGCCACGCGCAACGATTACTACATGGCGCTGGCCTTTGTGGCGCGCGATCGCTTATTGCAACGCTGGATCAGCACCGCTGACGCCTACACCCGCCAGGGCTCACGTACCGTCGCGTATCTGTCCGCCGAATTTCTCATGGGCCCGCATCTCGGCAACAACCTCATTAACCTCGGCATCTACGACCCGGCGAAGCAGGCTATCGCCGAGCTCGGCCTCAAATTCGACGAGCTGCTGCAGCAGGAAGAAGAGCCGGGGTTGGGCAATGGCGGCCTGGGGCGGTTGGCCGCGTGCTTTCTCGACTCCCTCGCGACGCTTGAGATCCCGACGATTGGCTATGGCATCCGCTACGAGTTCGGCATTTTCCATCAGGACATTGTCGACGGTTGGCAGGTGGAGAAGACCGACAAGTGGCTGTGCCACGGCAATCCGTGGGAATTGATCCGTCCCGAATGGGCGGTGCAGGTCGGCTTCGGCGGTCACACCGAACGCGACACCGACGAGCGCGGACGAGCGCGCGTGCGTTGGACGCCCGATAAGATCGTCAACGGCGTTCCCTACGACACGCCGATCCTCGGTTATCGCACCAATACCGCCAACACGCTGCGCCTGTGGCGCGCCGAGGCGCCGGAGTCGTTCGACTTCGCGGTGTTCAACCGTGGCGATTATTACGGAGCGGTCAACAAGAAGATCGCGTCAGAGAACCTGAGCAAGGTGTTGTACCCCAATGACGAGCCGACACAGGGTAAAGAGCTGCGGCTCGAACAGCAGTTCTTTTTTGTCTCGTGCTCGCTGCAGGACATGCTGCGCATACTGCGCACGCAGCGCATTTCCATCGAGCGCTTCCACGAGAAATTCGCCGTCCAGCTGAACGACACCCACCCGGCGATCGCTATCGCCGAGCTCATGCGCCTGCTGATCGACGTACACGGCATGCAATGGGAGCCGGCCTGGGCGATCACACGCCGGACCTTCGCCTACACCAATCATACGCTGCTGCCGGAGGCGCTGGAGCAATGGCCGTTGCCCATGTTCCGCAAGTCGCTGCCGCGGCACCTGGAGATCATCCTGGAGATCAACGTGCACTTTCTCGACGCGGTGCGCCGGCGTTTTCCCGGCGACGAAGGGCGTCTCGCGCGCATGTCGCTGATTGCGGAGAATGGTGAGCGCCACGTGCGCATGGCGCACCTGGCCTGTGTCGGCAGCCACTCGATCAACGGCGTGGCCGAGCTGCATTCGCAGCTGATGGTGCAGGACGTACTCAAGGATTTCCACGAGCTGTGGCCGGAGAAGTTCCGCAACATGACGAATGGCGTCACGCCGCGGCGCTGGCTGGTACTGAGTAACCCGCGCTTGTCGGACCTGGTCCGCCAGACCCTCGGCGACGGCTGGATCAAGGACTTGGCGCAGCTGCGTCAGCTGCAGCCCTACGCCGAGGACGCGGCGTTCCGCTGGAAATGGCGCCAGATCAAGCGCGCCAACAAGCGCGACTTCGCTGCGTTCGTGTACAAGCAGACCCGCATCGCCATCGACCCGGATTCGATGTTCGACGTGCAGGTCAAGCGCATCCACGAATACAAGCGCCAGCACCTCAATATCCTGCACGTCATCGCGCTGTATCGCCGCCTCAAGTCCGACCCGGTTGCCGATATCCCGCCACGCACCTTCATCTTCGGCGGCAAGGCCGCGCCCAGTTATCACCTTGCCAAGCTGATGATCAAGCTCATCAACTCGGTGGGCAGCATCGTGAACCGCGACCCACAGGTGCGCGACCGGCTCAAGGTGGTGTTCCTGCCCAACTTCAATGTGACTAACGGCCAACGGGTGTATCCGGCGGCCGATCTGTCGGAACAGATCTCGACCGCGGGCAAGGAGGCCTCCGGCACCGGCAACATGAAGTTCGCCATGAACGGCGCGCTCACGATAGGTACTCTGGACGGGGCCAACATCGAGTTGCGTGACGAAGTCGGCGCCGAGAATTTTTTCCTGTTCGGGCTGACGGCGCAGGAGGTGGTTGCGCTCAAGGCGCAGGGTTATCGTCCGGCGGACTACTACCATGCCCATCCCGAACTGCGCGACGTGCTTGATCTGATCCGCAACGGCTTCTTCTCCCGCGGCGATACCGAGTTGTTCCGGCCACTGGTGGAGGGGCTGCTGACGATGGATCCGTATCTGGTGCTGGCGGACTATGCGCACTATGCCGCCTGCCAGGAACGCGTGAGTCAGGCCTACCGCGACCCGGACCACTGGTCGCGCATGTCGATACTGAATGCGGCGCGTTCCGGAAAATTTTCCTCGGACCGCACGATCCGGGAGTATTGCCAGGACATCTGGCGGGTCGAGCCGTTATCGATCCGGCTCTTGTCGCACAAGCGTTAGGACACCGCTGAACAAGCCCCCGCTACTCCGTGTGTCGGACCCCCTCGGGGGGGCATAAACCGCGCGGCGAGCGGGAGTAAGCTGAACGTGTCTGTCACTTGATCAGAGATCGCGCTGGGCGGGCGTGATTCTGCTCCGATCCGCGGAAGCAGAAGTCTAGCTCGGGCGGAATCGCCATAGCAGCAGGGTGCAGAGCACGGCAATCGCCGCCGACAGGAAGAAGGCCGGTGCACTGCCCGCCAGGCTCCAGAGACTGCCCAGGCCCACACCCCCTAAAACCGCGGCCACCCCGTTGAGCAGGTGGTACCAGCCGAAGGCCGTGCCGTATTCGTTGACCGGCGCCAGGTCGCGGATCAACGCCCGCTCAGAGGTCTCTGTGAGGCCGTAGTAGCCGCCCATCAACAGGGCAAAACACCATAATCCTGCTACGGACTCTGTCCAACCCAGGCCCGCCAGCGCCAGGGCATAGCAGCCCCAACCCAGCAGGATCAGCCCACGCCGACGCGGGCGCGTTGCCCAACGGCTGGCCACCTCCGCCACCACGGACTTGAGGGCATGCAGCCCCGCCCACAGCAGGAGCAGGTTCACGGGCGATAGCCCCAGCTCGTGGCCACGCAGTAGCAGAAACGTATCGGGGATGCGCCCCAGGGCGAACAGGGCAATCAGCAACAGATAGCGGCGCAGGGCGGGTCCCATCCGCCCCCAGCGCAAAGGGGGTGTTGGGTGTGGCGGGCGCGGGGCGCGCGCGGGTTCGCGCACAGCCGTGGCAATGAGCGCCACCGCCAGCAGTCCCGGCAGCGTGGACACGGCGATCACCACCGTCAGGCGATCGGTGCCCCAATACAATATGGCTGCGGCCGCCAAGGCCCCAAGCACCGCCCCGGCATGATCCAGGGCGCGGGTCAGGCCAAAGGCACGGCCAGCGGCGGCATCGTCGATGCTGTCGGCGATGAGGGCGTCCCGCGGAGCGGTGCGTAGACCCTTTCCTGTCCGGTCGACCAGACGGATGATCAGCACCGTCACCCAATGGCCGGCGAGACCCACCAGGGGTCGTGCCAGGTTGGACAGTAGGTAGCCTGCGATCACGAAGGGCTTGCGCCGTCGCCCTATACGGTCCGACATCCGACCGGACCACAGCTTGAGCAGGTTGGCCAGCATTTCCGCTGCCCCTTCGATCAAGCCCAATGCCGCAGGTCCCCCGGCCAACACGGAGACCAGCAACAAAGGGATCAGGGGCACGACCATCTCGCTGGCAAAATCATTCAGCAGGCTGACCAGGCCCAAGATGATGACGTTGCGCGGAAGGCGCCCAGGTTTAGGCGTGTCGGTGTGCTGGTCGTTCACGGGTACTTATCTGTTCCGCCGGTCATGCTACGTCCATCGCATTGTTGATAGTCGGGTCACCGTGGACTTTCAGCATGACGTAACTCTATATGTATGCGCTGGGGTAGGGTCCGCGTGCATAGATCTCAGTGTTCAATGGCGGATGGCGGCCCGGTCTACTGGGCCACTGCTACTGCTCGCCAAGTGCATTATTAATGAATACTAATGCATCACGGCTCGCGCACATGAAAATACGCGTACCCATAGCGTTAAGCGCCAGGATAGCACACGTAAATATAGCAAGGAGGCGTCGCAGGCTTATGTAGTTACGCGCCAACTTCACGCCCACCCGGTTCTCGGTACACCCAATAATGTCTTCTAGAAAAACTTCAAGTAGAGTTGGCCGACCCTGCTTTGAGTAGAGTTTGATGTACGCAGGTGGCGTGATCGTCGCTGCATCACCGGTTGGTTGTTTCCATGTGTCATGGGTTTACCGCCCCCCTGATTCAGCGCGCATCAACACACGGCGTGTCCGTGCAGACAAAATCAAAGGAAGAGGTTATGTATCTATGCAAACGGGCACTGTGAAGTGGTTCAACGAGTCTAAAGAGATTTTGAGGTTTTGGTTTTATCACACCGAGCGACGGCAGCCCGGATGTGTTTGTGCATTTCTCCACTATAGAAGGCGAAGGCTTTAAAACCCTGGCAGAAGCGCAGAAAGTGGAGTTTGAGGCCAATAAGCCCCCCAAAGGCATGCAGGCTACCCGCGTATTGCCTCGATAACAATATTTAACAAAAAGACATGTAGAGCCCCGTCAAAGGCGGGGCTTTTTTTTGCAGTTGTGGCACTATAGGCTGGTTTACCCTTTCTAAAAATCAACAGATGTGAACATGTATCCAGTGGCAGATAAATTATCGGATAGCCTGGTGCGGTGGATGTTCAGCAATTCATGGTGCCAGGAATGTCTCTTGCCTCTCTCATAGAAAATTACGGTTATCTTGCGTTACTCGTCGGCAGCTTTCTCGAGGGTGAAACACCCCTGGTGCTGGCCGGTTTTGCCGCGCAACGTGGGCACCTGGAATTGCACTGGGTGATCGCGGTGGCGTTTATCGGCAGCTTTGCCGGGGATCAATTGTTTTTTTACCTTGGCCGCCGTTACGGTCCCGCGCTCATCAACCGGCGTGCCTCCTGGCGCAACCGGGCGGATAAGGTTTACCGCCTGATCGAACGGCATCAGACATTCCTGATCCTGACCTTCCGCTTCTACTATGGCCTGCGCAGCGTCACGCCTTTCGCCCTTGGCGCGAGCAACGTATCCCGCGGCCGTTATCTCGTGCTCAACGCCATCGGCGCCATCATCTGGGCCATCACTCTCGGCTGGGCCGGCTATCTCTTTGGCCGCGCCTTCGAGTTGTGGCTGGATAATTTCAAGCGCTATGAACTTTATGTGCTCGGGGGCCTGGCCCTGGCCGGCGTCATAATTTGGTTGACCAGCCTGTATTTCGGCGCGAAAAAGCCGAAACCAAAAGACACCCGCGATGACAGCACAGACGCATGATCCGGCAACTTCTCCTGTGCGGGCGGTGATCGACTATTTCCTGCGCTCCATAGCCAGCGCATAAAATCCATCGGTGTGATGCACGTGTGGCATCAGCCGCAAGGCGCTATCCGCGAGGGTGATGGCGATCCCGCGCCGCGCCAGGATCTCCCCCGACGGCAGGGCGCAGAACTCCGGGTGTTCAGCGAGAAACGCAGCGACGATGTCATCGTTCTCTGCGCGCAACAGGCTGCACGTGGCGTACACCAGGCGGCCGCCGGGTTTTACCAGTGTAGCGGCGGCAGTCAGGATGCGCGCCTGGGTGGCGGTGGTGGCGGCCATGTCCGGCTCGCGCCATTTGCTATCGGGGTTGCGCCGCAGGGTACCGGTGCCGGTGCAGGGCGCATCCACCAGCACCCGATCGACCTTGCCCGCCAGCCGCTGCACGCGCGCATCGCGCTCGTGAGCGATGGCGATCATGCGTACATTGTCGAGCCCGGCGCGGTTCAGGCGCGGCTTCAGGCGGTCGAGGCGCTTTTGCGCGATGTCGAAGGCATACAGCGAACCGCTGTTGGCCATCATCGCCCCCAAGTGCAGTGTCTTACCACCGGCGCCGGCGCAAAAATCCACCACCATCTCCTGTCGCCGGGCCTCGAGCAGCGGTGCTAGTAGTTGACTTCCTTCGTCCTGCACCTCGAATAATCCCGCCTGAAAACTCTGTGTCTTGAACAGCGGCGCACGCTCCTGCCGACGCAGGCCCACCGGTGAATACGGCGTGACCTCCACCGGATACCCTTCCTGGGCAAGTTTCTCCGCCACCTGATCGCGCTCGGCCTTGAGGGTATTGACGCGCAGGTCCAGGGTCGCCGGTTGATTGAGCGCCGCCGCCAGGGCGCGGGTCTCGGTGTCGCCGTACTGCGCCAGCAGTTTATCCAGCAGC
>JAYUBZ010000181.1:0-4825 GCA_043740595.1 Gammaproteobacteria bacterium | reverse complement strand
AACTCCTTCGGCAACAAGACCGGCGACGTGATCCAGCCGTCCCAAGTCAAGGCCTTGCGCTGAGACGGACAGGCCAGAAGACCCCATTCGGATTTTAGGAGAATAGAAAGATGGCAAGTGCACACCACGATGAACATCCCACCGGCCTGAAGCGCTGGTTGTTCACCACCAACCACAAGGACATCGGCACGCTGTATCTGATGTTCAGCCTGTTGATGCTGTTCATCGGCGGCTCCATGGCCATGATCATCCGCGCCGAGTTGTTCCAGCCCGGACTACAGTTGGTTGACCCGCTTTTCTTCAACGAGATGACCACCATGCACGCGCTGGTGATGATCTTTGGCGCCGTCATGCCGGGCTTCGTCGGCTTCGCCAACTGGATGTTGCCGATGATGATCGGCGCGCCGGACATGGCCCTGCCACGCCTTAACAACTGGAGCTTCTGGATCCTGCCCTTTGCCTTCACCCTGCTGCTGAGTGGCCTGTTCCTGCCCGGCGGCGGCCCGGCCGGCGGTTGGACCATGTACGCCCCGCTGTCGGTGCAGGGCGGCATGAGCATGGACTTCACCATATTGTCGATGCACATGCTGGGTATCTCGTCGGTCCTGGGGGCGATCAACATCATCGTCACGATATTGAACATGCGTGCCCCCGGCATGACGCTGCTGAAGATGCCGCTGTTCGTGTGGACCTGGCTGATCACCGCCTTCCTGCTGATCGCCGTTATGCCGGTGCTCGCCGGCGCGGTGACCATGCTGCTGACTGATCGCCACTTCGGCACCCATTTCTTCGACGCCTCAGGCGGCGGCGATCCGGTCTTGTTCCAGCACGTATTCTGGTTCTTCGGTCATCCCGAGGTGTACATCATGATCCTGCCGGCCTTCGGCATTACCTCGCAGATTATTCCGACCTTCGCGCGCAAGCCGTTGTTCGGCTATGAATCCATGGTGTATGCCACGGCGTCCATCGCCTTCCTGTCGTTCATCGTGTGGGCGCATCACATGTTCACCGTCGGCATGCCGGCGGGTGGCGAGTTGTTCTTCATGTACGCCACCATGCTCATCGCGGTGCCCACCGGGGTGAAGGTGTTTAATTGGGTGGCGACCATGTGGCGTGGTTCCATGACATTCGAGACGCCGATGTTGTTCGCTATCGCCTTTGTCTTCCTGTTCTCCATCGGCGGGTTCTCAGGATTGATGCTGGCCATCGTGCCCGCGGACTTCCAGTATCAGGATACTTACTTCGTGGTGGCCCATTTCCATTACGTGCTGTTCTCCGGCTCGGTGATGGCCATGATGGGTGGCGCCTACTACTGGCTGCCCAAGTGGACCGGCCACATGTACAACGAGACCCTGGGCAAGTGGCATTTCTGGCTGACGACGATCTTCTTCAACGTCACCTTCTTCCCACAGCATTTCCTCGGGCTGGCCGGCATGCCGCGCCGTGTGCCCGACTACGCGCTGCAGTTTGCCGGCTTCAACGAGATCTCCAGTATTGGCGCCTTTGGTCTGGGCTTAAGTCAGCTGCTGTTCGTCTACATCGTCTTTAAGACGATACGTGGCGGCAAGAAGGCGACCAGCAACGTGTGGGAAGGTGCCGAAGGCTTGGAATGGACCGTGCCTTCGCCGGCGCCGTATCACACCTTCGCCACAGCGCCGAAGATCAAGTAACGCACGGCTCGTCCGGCTGGTGACCCGCAGGACAGCCGCCGGACAGTGAGAGGTCAGACAATGGCAAATGCCCGTAACAAGCAGGACTTGCGCCGCGCGAATATGCGCTTGGCGTTGATTCTGGGTGCGGTGGCCCTGGGCCTGTTTATCTTCACGCTGGTGCGCGCGTTCAAATGAAGAAGCGCGCCAAGCCTGCAGACAAGGCACAGGGGACTGAACTGCGTAAGGCCAACAGCCGGCTGACACGCAAGCTTCTGCTGGTGACCGTCGCCATGTTCGGCTTTGGTTTTGCCTTGGTCCCGCTGTATAGCGTGTTCTGCCAGGTCACAGGCCTCAATGGCAAGACTGAACGCATCGATGCGCAGGCGGCACGCAACCTGACGGTGGATGAAACCCGCTGGGTGAACGTGGAGTTCACCGCCAGTGTCAACAACGGCATGCCGTGGGAATTCAAGCCGATGCAGACGCACTTGCGCGTGCATCCGGGTGCGATCAATTCAATCGCCTATTACGCGCGTAATCCTACTTCAGAGGCCATCACCGGACAGGCCGTTCCGAGTTTGGCGCCGGGACAGGCCGCGGCGCATTTCAAGAAGCTGGTGTGTTTCTGTTTCGACCGGCAGGTGTTGCAGGCAGGCGAGGCCAAGGAGATGCCCGTGCGCTTCATCGTTGACAGCAAGCTGCCCCCGGAGATACAAACGGTCACGTTGTCTTATACGTTCTTCAATGTTGACGCGTCCTCGGCGAAGAAATATGGCAGTACGCATCCGGCCTATGTGCCCAGCGACGAACACGATCACTCGGCGCACGCCACACAGGCCGGCTCCTGAACCATTTTATTAACACAAAACCAACTACGAAGGGGATTGAGTATGTCCGCAGCACACGGTAGCTACTATCTGCCCAACCCGAGTCCATGGCCGCTGATCATGACGATGGGTTTGTTTACCTTGGCGCTGGGCGGTGCGTTGACACTGAACCATCTGGGCGCCGGCCCCTGGATGATGCTCGCGGGCGCCGCGCTCATCATTTTCATAATGATCCGCTGGTTTGGTCAGGTCATCGGCGAGAGCGAAAGCGGTGCCTATAATGCGCAGGTGGATGGCTCCTTCCGCATGGGTATGGCCTGGTTCATTTTTTCCGAAGTCATGTTTTTTGCCGCCTTCTTCGGTGCCCTGTTCTACGTGCGCCAGCTGTCGGTGCCGAGGTTAGGCGCGGATACCCTATTGTGGCCGGGATACGACCCGACCTGGCCCACCAGCGGTCCGAAGGGCGCCGCTTTCACCGCCATGGCGCCCTGGGGTATCCCAGCGTGGAATACACTCATACTGTTGACCTCCGGCCTGACAGTAACCTGGGCGCATTGGGGCCTGCTGAAGGGTAATCGCGGACAGCTCATCGTCGGTTTGTTGCTCACGGTGCTTTTGGGCATGACCTTTATCGGTCTGCAGGCCTTCGAGTATGTACACGCCTACACCGAGTTGGGTCTCACGCTCAAGGCCGGTGTCTATGGCGCCACCTTCTTCATGCTGACGGGTTTTCACGGCTTCCATGTGACCATGGGCACGATCATGCTGATGGTGATACTCGGGCGCAGTATACGCGGGCATTTCCGTCCCGATCACCACTTCGCCTTCGAGGCGGTGGCCTGGTATTGGCATTTTGTGGACGTGGTCTGGCTGGGCCTGTTTATATTTGTATACTGGCTGTAACGTCGGGCGCGGCAACAAAAAAGGCGCTGCCACGAGGCAGCGCCTTTTTTTCATCCGGCCAGCAGCGAGGTGATCAGATCGCTTATCCCCCGGGGTTTTAGCGACCTACGCCGTGGGGCGTGATGATACCGAAGTAATAGCCCACCATCAGCAGCGCAAACAGGCTGAAGGACAGGCCGATGCGCAGAGTGAGAGAGCGGACGGTGCGCTGGCCCTTGCCCTTGTCTTTGTAAAGAAACATGAGGGCGGAAAACAGCGAGGCAACAATCAGCAGTAATGCGCAGATTATGAAGATTTTGATGGCCATGGCGGGTTCCTGTGATGGCGCCAGCGGGTTACGGGAATTTTTGAGTATACAAGAGCGTTGGCGGGGACGCAGTCATTTCTTTCAACGTGCAGTGCCCTGCCTAAGAGCTATGTAGCGTGCAGTGCCCTGCCTAAGAGCTATGTAGCGTGCAGTGCCCTGCCTAAGAGCCATAGTAAATGCTATTCTCAGCGCATGTCATTGTCGAAATACCGTTTCCGTCCACGTCTGTTACCGACCCTCGCCACCCTGGTCCTGTTGCCGGTCTTGCTGCGCCTGGGTTTCTGGCAGCTGGACCGGGCGCAACAAAAACACACCCTGCAGGCGGACTACGACGCGCGCATCGCAGCACCCCCGGTGAGCTTGGGCGGGCAGATGTGGAGTGCTGCGGATGCACGTTTCCGCCGCATAGAGCTCAAGGGCTATTACGAAACCGCCTACCAGATACTGCTGGATAATCGCGTGCACAAGGGCGCGGTTGGCTACTACGTTATTACGCCACTGCGACTCCCGGGTAGCGGTGTGCGGGTGCTGGTCAACCGCGGCTGGGTACCGATAGGCCGTGATCGCCAACATCTGCCGACGCTAGAAACGCCGGCAGATGAGCAGACCGTGGCGGGGGTGGCGATGCTGCCGAGTGAGCATTTTTTCACCCTGGCGGATCCGGGTCCGGTGGCCAGTGATTGGCCCACGGTCTGGGAGAACCTGGACATGCCACGCTATCGTCAGGCCGTCCCATTTCCCGTGCAGCCCGTGGTGCTACTGCTGGACGCCAACAGCCCGGCGGCGGGCTTTGTGCGGGAATGGGCGCGTCTCGATACCGGTATTGCGACCAACCAGTCCTATGCCTTTCAATGGTTTTCCCTGGCCGTGGCATTACTCGGTATCTATCTGCTGGTCAATACCCGGCGCATGCCCGCGGAGGGTGCAAACAATGACAAGTAACAGGCAACGAGGGCGAGGGTAAGTGAAGACAGATTCTAACGTGACGTCGGGCCATCCCGGTCGGTGGATATTGTTGCTGGTGGCGGCGATATTCTTTTTGCCTGTGATTGGGTCCATCGTGCTTTTTCAATCTGGATGGCGCCCCGCGTCACGGGTCAATTATGGCGAGCTGGTGCTGCCCGCCCGCCTCCTGT
>JAYUBZ010000180.1:0-4726 GCA_043740595.1 Gammaproteobacteria bacterium | reverse complement strand
TGTGCTTGAACAAGTTACCGACGATGGGTATGTCACCGAGAAACGGGATGCCGGCGTTGTCATCCGTCGTGCCTTCCTTCATCAGGCCACCGATAATGACGAACTGGCCGCTCTGGGCGCGCACTACATTGTCGGATTCCTGGATAGAACTCGCCGCCAGTGGTAGATTCGAGGCCGAACCGCCGATAGTAAACGATTTATTCTTCTGCACCACCTCGCTGACTGACGGATGAATGTGCAGGATGATATTGTTGTTCTCGTCGATCTGCGGCGTTACGTCCAGCGCCACACCGGAGAAGAAGGGCGTCAACTCCACCGTGTTGGTGGGCGGAACATTGACTATCCCGCTCGGCGTGCTGGTAATACCGGTGATGAAGAACTCATCCCCGCCCACCTTGATAATCGCCTTCTGGTTGTTGATCGTCGATACCCGTGGGCTCGACAGCACATGTACATCGCCTTGGGTCTTCAGCAGTTCGACGAAGGAGGCAAAATTCGCGGTCTTGGTGGCGATGCTGAACACGCCACCGAAGGCCGACGCGTTGGTGCCGGAAATCGGGTTGAAGAGGGCGCCCGGATTCAGGTTGCCGGAATTGGACAAGGAAAGTCCGTTCCCGGCGATCTCACTTACGCCACCGCCACCGAAGATAGTCCCGCCACCCACCTGACCGAAGGTCGACGACCCCTGCAGGCGCGACCAGTTGATACCGGTCTGAAACTTGTCGCTCAACTGTACATTTAAAATCTTGGCCTCGAGGATCACCTGTCGGCTTACCGTAGAGGCGGTCAGCCCCAGGTAATCCTCCGCCACGCGCAATTCGTCCGGCATGGCGCGAAGGATGACAATGCCGGTTTGCGCATTCACCATCACCTGGCGACCACCCTCGGTACCGATCATGGCCGTCAGCGTGTCTTTCAGGTCCTTCCAGAAATCCGTCTGCGTCTCCGTCTCGACCTGCATGCTGCGTCCCTGCCCCGTCGTCGAGCTGCCGGAACCGCTCTTGCTCTCCGTCAGCTCACCACTGGTTACGTTAACCACCGACTTGCCCTTGCGATTCAGGTTGAGGTAGTTGACCGGATAAATGCGCGTCTGCATACCGCGCCCGAGCACCAGGAAGCGGTTGCCATCGCGCTTGTAGTCGTAACCATATACCCGCCGGATTGCCTCCATGGCCTCGGGCACGGTGGTATTCTTGAGACTCAATGACAACGTGCCCGTGACATCCGGCGGCACCAGTATGCTGTAGGGTGTACCTTCCACCAAACCCATGAACACATTGCGCGCCGAGGCATTGTTGAGGGATAAATCGAAATGCGTATCGAGAGGTTCGACACCACCCTCCGGCATGCGCACCTGGATCGGCGGCAACAGCGCCTTGCTCACGTCCGCTGGCACCTGTGCATTGGCCTCCTTACCCGCCTGCTCCAGGGTGGATTGCATATCGGTGGCGTTTTTCGCATCCCACTTGTAGGGGTTGCTCATGCAGCTCGCCGTCAACACGGCGGCGCAGAGCAGCAGCGCGCGCAGCAAGACAATCCGTATAGGCTTAGTAGTCATTCTATCTGCCCTCATGGGCGCTGATCTTTTTCAAGTTTAGGCACCAGACGCAGACTGGTCGTGCGGCCGGCGCGCTCCACAATCACTTCGTACGGGTGTATCGCGGTGATGCGTCCATCGCGATAACGATCACCCACCTTCAACGTCTGGCCATCGATCACCGCCAATCGTTGGCTGCCCGATATGCGTATCGCCGTCACCCCACTGGTGGGTGCAACGTACTCACCGCCACCGGACCCGGGTGGTCGGGTGGGGTCAGCGAGCCCGCCGGAAAACACAGCGGCCGTGGCCGGCAGCGCCAACAACCCTAACAGCAGTGCCAAGACCATCTCCCGTGTCATGATGCACTGAGTACAATTATTGTGCCAACTCATCATATGCCGATCCAACTCTGACGCAGGCTCAGGGTATACACCACCAATGTCAAGTGCGACACCGGGTACACCTCCGTCTCCAGCGTGACCTGTCCCCAGAACACCCTCCAGCGCAATCCTTCCAGGGCGTTCAGGTAATTCACGATGTCGGCGTAACGACCCCGCACCTCCACCCGCATGCCATGTTTGTAGAATCCCGCAAAATTCGTATCGGGCGCTGTCGCGCCCTCCGCCGTCGCGGGTGGCGTGGCTGCGTCGGCCTGTTGGGCTTTTTCTGTTGGCGGTAACAACGGTTCCGGCGGCAGGCTTTCGATACGCACCACCTCCAGAGACTGATTGTGGTGCAACACGTCCTCCAGCAACCGCGCCATTTCCTTGGGCGACACCAGCGCGCGGGTGACGCCGACCAAGGCCGGGTCGAGGGACTGCAGACGTTGATTCAGCGCGTTCAGGCGCGCCTTGTTTTCGTCGTCGAGATTACGGCCATAGGACTGTTCAGTCTGCTTGTATTGCGCATCCAGCGTCTCATTCTGGGCACGCTTTGCCGCTAACGCCGCGACCAGCTCCCGTTGCTCGTTCCAGCGCGGGGCTATCCACAGCTGACCCAGGACGAAAACCATCGCCACGGCAAGCGCACTAAAGATCAGCACGCGCTCGCGCAGCGTCATCTTGTCGAGACGCTCGACCAGGCGCTTGTAACGGAATGTCAGGTTATCGCTCATGGCTGGGTCTTCGGTTTGGGTTCGGCCTGGGTCTTGAGCACAAATTCCACATACGGGTGCGTGACTGTCCTGCTGGTGCCATCCGCGGCGGTAACTTGTTCCGGCGCTGGCCGCGTCATCTGAAACAACGCAAACTCCTTGCCGGCCAACTTCTTCTCCGCGGACAGGCGTTGCAGATATTGCGGTACCCGTTCAGGCGCCACGGCACGCCCACGCAAGGTGATCTGCTTACCGGCGCCGACGATCTCCACCCCGGTGAGCCACATCCCCGGCACGGCCTGGCGGGCGAAGGCAACGAAGTAGCTGGAATAACCCTCGGTGTCGCCGAAGGCATCTTTCATGAGCATCTCGCGCACGCTATCCGGGGCGTTCAATAGCGCCTCCAGCTTGGCGACCTCGTTCATCAAGCCTGGATCACCGGCACGGGCAATAAAACGTTTATTGAGTTCGGCGAGACTCTGCTGCATTGCGCCCTGCTCCTGCTCATTCTGGGTCAACTGGCTGCGCAGCAGGCTGGTACGGTAGGCGATGCCAGCGACCACCAGCACCATCACCACCAGCAACAAAGCCGCCAGCTTGACCATGTGCGCCGTGGCAAAGGTCCTGGTCGGCAGACGAAAATCGACCCGATAGAGATTGATCTGTTGCGCCACGGGTCAGCCCTCTGCCCGCAGTGCGGCGCCGATGGTCAACAGGTGGCTACCCTGCCATTCCACCGGTGGCGGATCGTTGCTCGGCAACGACTCATTCAGGTCCAGGGATCGCACCTGCATAGTGAAGTTACTCGTCAGGTATTCCATCAGTCCGGGAATAGGTGGCGTGAGCGGCGCCACCACCAGGCTGCGGATAGGCGCCTGGCGGAAGTGGCTCTCGTAGTAATCCAGGGAGCGCTGCACGTCGAGCACAATCTGGTCGAAGAAACTGCTGGCTTCGTAGGCGCGCAGCATGGCATCGCTACCCATGTTCATGGCCCGGCTCAGATAGAGATTGTCCTGGCGCGTAAGCGTCAACAGGCCGCCCGTGGCATGAAACGTCAGTAGCGCCACGCCTGCCGGGTTCTCCGGCAGCAGGCTGGCAAGATTACGCTGGGCTAAATCCGGAACATCGATGATCTCAAGATGAATCCCAGCCGACTCGAACAGATGCACCCGTTCCTGCAGGGCCTGATTGCGCGCCGCCACCACGTAGACATCGCGGGTGGCGATGCCGGTGTCCGCCGGCAGGTCGAAGACCTCCAGCGTCGCGTCGTTAATATGAAAATCGATGAGGTCCTTGATGCGCCAACGCACGGCGTCAGCCACCTCGTCGGCGGCCACATCGGGCGCTTCCGTCAGCAGCAGTTTGTAATCGGCGTCGGACAAAACGGTTGTGCAGCGCGAACGACCGAGATCAAAGTCGTGAGCCATGGACGCCAGCACGTCCTTCAACCCATGTCCGGGGGTGAACGACCGAAAATCCCGCGCCGCCAGGCGCGGCCCCCGGTCGGCACTGGACTCCACCCGCACCATGGCCACGCCGTCACTGCGCACGCCGATGGCCACCAGCCCAGGGAGCAGACGCTTTTTTATTATTCCAAACAAATACTCGTTCCTCCCGGTTGTATTCCCGGTGTCTCAAGGCCTAACCGCGACTAACTTAAAGTGACTACCCACAATTCTTAAAGAGTAGCAGAAGATTCACAAAGTAACATGCTGTTGTCAATGGAATTTTTACCAATGCAAACGATACGCTAACGAGACAAGATCACTTACAATTCCTGCCAGTTCAAAACATAAACCCGCCCACCCGGACGCAGAGCAACGGCCCCTAGTACCCACGGTTGTGACGGAATCAACCCCCAGCTCATAGTAACCGTACCCGCAGGGGCCTTAGGTCCTTCGGTAGAACCGGCACCGCGGATGGCGTTCGGCGGGCCGCCGTTGGTTGTGCTGTTCCAGCGCTGTGTCTGGCCCGCACCGACGGTGGCGTTGGCGTTCAGGCGTGATCCCAGGGTATCCACGACCCAGGCATTGTTTGTCACCGTGGTGATGTTCACCGTCGGCGCCGTCAAACTGCCGTTGCCGAAAACCGGT
>JAYUBZ010000179.1:0-2880 GCA_043740595.1 Gammaproteobacteria bacterium | reverse complement strand
TGGGTCACGTTAAAAAATCCATTGAGGGAGACATCCACCACCCGCGACCATTGTTGCGCGCGCATGCCGGCGAGGATGGCGTCGTCATGGATGCCGGCGTTGTTCACCAGCACCTGTATCGGACCGCCTTCCAGCAATCTCTCAAGTGCACTGGAACTGGCAGCGTTGTCGGCGACATCGAAAGTCGCTGTCTCGGCGGAGCCGCCTGCGGCGCGGATGGCCACCGCCACCGCCTCGGCGCGCTGCGGATTGCTGTGGGCATGCACGATCACGTGCAGCCCGTCGCGCGCCAGTTGCCGCGCAATCGCCGCACCGATGCCGCCGCTGGCGCCGGTCACCAGGGCGCGCTTCATGTCACACCCCCCAGCAACTTCACCGCCACCCGTCCCGACAACAGCAAACGCTCGCGCGCCTGGATCGAGAATTCATAGATGAAACTGTCCGCACCACCGCTCAGGCGCGTGGCGTGGACGCGCAGGTCGTCCGTCACATCGTCGAGGCGCGACGTCGCCAGACATAAATCGCGCACGCTCGCCAGAAACCCCATGGACGGTCCGGCGTCCTCCGCGGCGAGGAGGGCGCCGTGCAGCGCCATGGCCTGGGCCGCGTATTCCACGCCGCACACGGCGTGCAACTGATCGTGGCTGCGCAACGGATTATGCGCGTCCCGGTGGCTCACGGCGATGCAATGGATATGGGTGTCATCCCAGCGCTCCACGCCTTCGAGCAGACACATGCTGCCGCTATGGGGGATGCGTGCGCAGATCTCGGCTTTGTTCATGGCATGGGCTCCAGGGTTACACCCAGGGTCTGCCTGCCCACATAGGGCAGGGTAAGGTGCGCTCGAACCTGTCGGGCCAGGGCCGCCAGCAATGGCAGCGAACGTGCTACAGGATTGGCGAGGCGTAGTATTTCGAGGTCAGAAATGGCCAACACGCTCTCCCGTGTGTCCTCCGCAGGCAAGGTCAAGGCCAGGCGCGCGAGACTGCGCGTCGAGGGCTGCGCCGTCAGCACCAGGGCGACACCAAAACTCGTCCCCATGGGCCGCACACGGTTGAGCGGCTCCGGCAACGGTGTGTCGTGGGCCACCAGAATAAGAGACAGGCCTTCCGTCAACACCTGGGCCCCCGCCTCCAGCAGGCCGGCGGCGAAGGTGCCATCGAAGGCGGCGACACTGGTGGACGGTTGCTGCGAACCCACCGCCATGCACCAATAGCCGGCCGGGGCGTTGTTCACTGAATTGTGAAAACGCGTCGGCGACACCTCAGGGGTGGGAAGCGCCACCTCCTCGCAAATATTATGGGTGATGGCGCCATCGCTTTCCGACGAGGCGAACACCGACGCGAGGCGGGTGGCATCGCACTGCGCGTGGCGCACCGCCTCCCCCGCCACCTCCACGGCCAGGCGGATGTGGTCGGTGGTACGACGGCGCACATCCGGCGCCAGCAGGGCCGGCGACAGTCGCGGCAGCGGGGCGGGTACATAGGGTATGCGTCCGGCCAGCACGGCCGCGCACTGCTCCCAGCCCACGAGTCCGGGGGCGAAGACGCCGATGCCTTCTATATATACCGGGTTCATGCCACCGCACCGAAGATCAAACTGCAATTGCTACCGCCGAAACCGAAGGAGTTACTCAGCACCCGTTGCACCGTCGCCGCCCGGTTATTTAACAGAATCTCGCTGGTGAAGGCGGGATCGATGATGCGGGCATTGAGGCAGCCGGGCATGAAGCCATGCTGGATGCACAAGGCCGAGATCACCGCCTCGGTGATGCCCGCCGCCCCCAGGGCGTGACCGGTCCAGCCTTTGGTGGAGCTGCTTGGGGTGTGGGTGCCGAAGACCGTGGAGATGGCTTTGTCCTCCATCGAGTCGTTCACCAGGCTCGCCGTGCCGTGCATGTTGATGTAATCGATGTCCGCCGGTTCGAGGCCGGCGCAGTCCAGGGCGCGTCGCATAGACAAGGCCGCCCCCCGGCCCTCCGGTTGCGGCGTGGACATGTGATAGGCATCGGAACTCTCGCCGTAACCCAGCAGCGCCACGCCGCTGTGGTCCGCGGCGCGCTGCGGCCATTCCAGCAGGGCGTAACCCGCGGCCTCGCCGATGGAGATGCCCCCGCGTCCGGCGTCGCAGGGGCGGCACGGCTCGCGCCCCACCAGGTCGAGGGAGGAAAATCCGTACAGAGTGTTACGGCACAGACTGTCCACACCGCCCACCACCACCGCGTCGCACAGATCCAGGGACAACAATCGCCAGGCCGTCGCGAACACCTTGGCGCTGGAGGAGCAGGCGGTGGACACCATGAGCGCTGGGCCCTCGAGCTTGAGATAACGGCGGGTGAATTCGGCGCTGGCATACAGATTGTGGGTCGTCGCGAAATGATAACCCGCCGGCAACCCACCCGTAGTGGCATCGCGCTGCTGGTAGGCGTGTTCCGTCTCAAGGATGCCGGACGTGCTGGTGCCGACGATCACGGCGATGCGCCGCGCGCCGTAGCGTGCGCGTGCCGCGGCCACCCGTTGTTCAAAACCATCCTGGCGCAGTGCCACCTGGGCCAGGCGGTTGTTGCGGCAGTCGAACTCCGCCAACGCCGTCACCACCGGCAGGTCATCCAGGCCGGCGACCTCGCCGGCATAGGTTTCCAACTGCACTTGCTCGAAGGTGCAGGGCGTAAGACCGCTGCGACGCGCCACCAGGGCGGCATGCACCGCCTCGATACCGTAGCCGAGGCTGTTGACCGCACTGAAGGTGGTAAGAACCAGGGGAGTCACATTAATATCCTGTTCGGGGTGTCACCGTTAAACATCGTCACATCGATAACGCCTCGTTTATAGTTTGTAAGGTGGGCTTGGAGTGCGGGGGCTTGCCGCCACCTTACAAAGT
>JAYUBZ010000178.1:0-7657 GCA_043740595.1 Gammaproteobacteria bacterium | reverse complement strand
CGGAAACATCACGGGCCATCGGGGAGCTTTCGAAATCAGGAGAAACGTGCTGCTGGCTAGATAGTGGCGAAACCGCGACGGCGCAATGACGGGTGCGCCGATCTTGGCGTCGCCGTTGCCAAGCGCTGTTGACACGCCAGCCCTGCCCCTGCGACTTTCATCCCATGCCCGCAACACGGTTTCCGCCGGTGGTGCAGCGGCCAGGTGCGCCAGGATATCCGTCGCGGCGGCCTCGGCGAAGACCACGCACTCCAGGAGTGAGTTGCTGGCCAGCCGGTTGGCCCCATGCAGGCCGGTGTGGGCGCACTCACCGATGGCATACAACCCGTGCAGATCGGTCTGGCCGTTCAGGTCGGTGATCACGCCACCGCAGGTATAGTGTGCCGCCGGCACTACTGGCAGTGCCTGGCGTGTCATGTCAAAGCCATACTCCAGACAGCGGCGGTGAATATTGGGGAAATGTTCGATGATGAAATCCGCCGGTTTATGACTGATATCGAGATACACGCAGTCGAGACCGTGGCGTTTCATCTCATAGTCGATGGCGCGGGCCACCACGTCACGCGATGCCAGTTCGCCCCGTGGGTCGTGGTCCTGCATGAAGGGCGTGCCGTCGGGCAACAACAGACGCCCGCCTTCACCGCGCACCGCTTCTGAAATCAGGAAGGATTTGGCTTTAGGGTGATACAGACAGGTGGGGTGGAACTGCATGAATTCCATGTTGGCCACACGGCAGCCGGCGCGCCAGGCCATGGCGATACCGTCACCGGTGGAGGTGTCGGGGTTGGTGGTAAAGAGGTAAACCTTGGAGGCGCCGCCGGTGGCCAGCACCACCACGCGCGCGCTGAACACCCCTACCAGTCCAGTGATTTTGTTCAGGGCATAGACGCCGAGGCAGCGGTTGTCGTCCGCATGCCCGAGTTTCTGCCGGGTGATGAGGTCGACGGCAATGTGATGTTCGTACAGGCGGATATTCGGGTGGCGCCGGACCAGTGTCTCGAGGGTGGTCTCCATGGCGCGTCCGGTGGCGTCGGCGGCGTGCACCACCCGCCGGTGGCTGTGCCCACCTTCCCGTGTCAGGTGATATTGGGGATGGCCGTCGGCCCCGGTCTCGACGGTAAAGGGCACGCCCTGGTCGATCAGCCAGCGTATGGCCGATGGCCCATGGCGCACCACATGCTCAACGGTGTCTGCATGACAGAGTCCGGCCCCGGCGGTCAGGGTGTCCTGGATGTGGTTTTCGTACGAGTCGGTTTCGTTCAAGACCGCCGCCACACCCCCTTGGGCATAGAGGCTGGAGCCCTGGGGCAGGTCCGCCTTGGCGAGCAGGGTGACCCGGGCATTTTCCGCCAGGCGCAGGGCCAGGCTCAGGCCGGCGAGTCCGCCCCCCACCACCAGGACGTCGGCGGTGTCGGGGAGTTTCTGGGGTACGATCGACATGGCTGCAATTAAATACCGGTTAGAGGGAACGGCATCGCGTTTTTTGGGTTATTATCCTGCAATTATTCGCTAAATGTAATCGTTCATGTTGGTTAGGGCCCAGTACCCGGGGGGTCTGAAAAACTATAACCATGATTACTGCCTCAAGGCGAACTTAATTTTCCGGCTATGGTCTTTAATGGGGTGACGTACGCCGTCGACCTCCAAAGTAAGGGGAATGTCCCGCATGGTCGAGCGCAACGTCGATCAAAAATTGGTGGTGCGGGTACAGAAGGGTGATAAATCCGCTTTTGATCTTCTGGTCAGAAAGTACCAGCACCGAATCGCCAAGCTGGTGTCGCGCTTCGTGTCTGACCGGTCCGAGGTCGAAGACGTGACCCAGGAGGCTTTTATTAAAGCCTACCGCGCCATCGGCGGGTTCCGGGGCGACAGCGCCTTCTATACTTGGTTATACCGGATAGCCATCAACACGGCGAAGAATTATCTGGTGTCGCAGGGGCGCCGCCCGCCCACCACGGATGTGGATGCCGATGAGGCCGAGCTTACCGACGCCGGCGTAAGCCTGCGCGACAACATGACGCCCGAGCGGCACATGTTGACGGCGGAGATCGCCGAGACTGTGCAAAGAGCCATAGAGAATCTGCCGGAGGATTTACGCACCGCCATCGTGCTACGCGAAATCGACGGGTTGAGTTACGAAGAGATTGCGTCGGTGATGGAATGTCCTATCGGAACGGTGCGCTCACGCATCTTCCGCGCGCGCGAGGCGATCGATCAGGAACTGCGACCTTTGCTGGATGGCTGACGGGTAAAGTTTGGGTGGTGGCGGCGGGATTTTTTGTCCCTGCCGGTCATCAGACGATGATGAATGATTTCGAATGACGGCAGGCAGCAGGACGGCACGATGACGAAAGAAAAAATTTCTGAATTGCTCGATGATGAGCTGGATGATTTAGAACATTACCGGTTGATGAAGGTGTTGGCAGACAACCGGGAAATGCGTGGAATCTGGGAGCGCTATCATCTGATGCGCGCCGCCTTGCGGAATGAGCTGGACGTCATGGTAAGCCCCAACATGGCGGACAGGGTTGAGGAAAGTATCCGGGCACTTCTGCCGGACGCGGTACATTCCACCGGCAGGTCTTTCCGGCTTCCGCGCTACACGCGTGTCGCGGCTGGTCTGGCGATCGCCGCATCGGTGGCGGTGGTGGCGATACTCACACTCCAACCTCTGGCGCCATCAGGCACCCCCGAATCAACCATCGCATTGCAGAAATCACCGGCGCTGGTCGCGGTTTCAGGACCGGCAAACCTGGTGAAAGCACCGCGTCAGGGTTCACTTAACGCCTATCTGGTCGAACACAGCGAGTTCACGCCGAATGCGGGCATGAACGGCATGCTGTCTTACGTGCGCATCGTGGGTTACGGCAACAGCAAACCGCAAAACGGCGATAAATGAGACGCAGCTGCTTGCCCTGCCGCCGCCTGGCGTTTTTTCTACTGATACTGAGCCCGGCCGCGCATGCAGCCGATGACGCGCGTACCTGGCTGATGAAAATGAATCAGGCCGCGCACACCCTTAATTATTCCGGTTCATTCGTCTATCAGCATGGTGATCAGCTGGAGAGCATGCGCATAATGCGCAATGTCCAGGGCGGGTTGGTGCGCGAACGGCTGCTTTCGTTGAATGGCGCAGCGCGCGAGGTAATACGCACCAATCAAGAGGTGCGTTGTTATCTGCCGGACGAAAATACCGTCGTGGTGGAACATCGCCGCGCCGAAGCACGCAGTTTCCCTTCTTTGCTGCCGGAGTCGTTGCGCAATCTCGACAAGAACTATGCGATCGCCCTGGGACGGACTGGCCGGGTGGTCGATCGGAGTGCGCAGGAGGTGACGATTTCCCCGCGCGACAGTTATCGCTATGGTTATCAACTGTGGGCGGACAAGGAAAGTGGCCTGTTGCTCAAGGCCAACCTGGTGGATGACAAAGGCAAGGTGATTGAGCAGTTCATGTTCACCTCGATCGAGATGGGCGGCACCATGCCCGACTCTGCGTTTGAACCTCGGGACGCGGCTAAGGGTTATGTGTGGTATCGCGAGGACAAGGAAAACACGGTTTCGACCAGCGCCAGCAAAGAGTGGCAGGTGAAGCGGTTGCCCCCGGGATTCACACTTTCCATGCACATGACTCGCATGATTCCGAAACACAAAACACCGGTGGAACACCTGGTTTATTCGGACGGTCTTGCGGTGGTTTCGGTCTTTGTGGAAAAACTGGATAGTGATCAGGCAGACACCAGCGACGCCAACGAGGTCATGCACATCGGAGCGGTGCATGCCCGTGGTCTTAATATTGGCACGCACCAGGTGACGGTGATGGGGGAGGTCCCGATTATCACCGTGGATATGATTGGCGATTCGATTGCCCCCATGCCTTGAACCGCCATCCACAGACTTGATGTAACCAGCCCTGATGAAAATTAAAACTACACCAGGTTGCCCGGTGCAAGGTTAAGCATGTATCCACCACCCCAGTCGGTTCTTGCCTTTATTCTGCTGCTGACCTCTTCCGCGGGTCTGGCGGTGGAGCGCAACCTGCCGGATTTTTCCAGCCTGGTGGAAACGAATGGACCGGGCGTGGTAAACATCAGCACCACGCAGGTCGTGCGCCGCCAACCGCTTGCCGGCATGGAGGGACCGGATGAGCCGGACACTGGCCAGTTCAAAGATTTTTCCCGCCACTATTCCGGTGAAGAAAGCGCGCCGGAATATCTCGACAGTAAATCCCTTGGCTCCGGTTTCATTATTTCCTCCGATGGCTATATCCTCACCTGCGCGCACGTGGTGGAAAACGCCACGGAGATCATCGTCAAGCTGATCGATCGACGCGAGTTCGTTGCGACTATCGTCGGCACCGATCAGCGCAGCGACATCGCGTTGCTGAAGATCAATGCAACCGGTCTGCCCAAGCTGGCCATCGGCGCGCCGGACAAACTACGAGTGGGGGAGTGGGTGCTGGCCATCGGATCACCCTTCGGCTTCGAGAACTCCGCCACGTCCGGTATCGTCTCGGCCAAACGGCGCAGCCTGCCCAAGGAAAGCTATGTGCCCTTCATCCAAACGGATGTGGCGATCAATCCAGGAAATTCCGGTGGTCCACTATTCAACATGAAAGGCGAAGTGGTGGGTGTCAACGCCCAGATATACAGCCGTACCGGAGGTTTCATGGGCCTGTCTTTTGCCGTGCCCATCGATCTGGCTATGCAGATAGTCAGCGAGTTGAAGGCCAACGGCCATTTCCGCCGCGGTTGGGCCGGCGTCACCATACAGGAAGTGACGCGCGACCTGGCGGATGCCTTGGGTATGAAGAAACCCATGGGCGCACTGATCGCCGATATTCTGCCAGGCAGCCCGGCGGCCAGGTCCGAGTTGAAGGTCGGAGATGTAGTGGTGGAGTTCGAAGGTCATAACATCGCGCTGTCGTCGGACCTGGCACCGCTGGTGGGCCAGACAACTCCCGGAACGCGGGCACGCCTCGTGGTCATGCGCGCCGGACACTTGCAGGATACCTGGCTCATGGTGGGTGAGTTGCCGGAAGTGATTGCGGCGACGCCGGCGCCATTCGCTCCGCTGAGCGGGAACGGCGAACATCTCGGACTCAGCTTGCGCGATTTAAATCCGCAACAATACAGACAGCTGGGCATCCGTCATGGGGTGATGGTCGAGGGCGTCGCCACTGGACCGGGTTATACCGCGGGATTACGCAAGGGCGATGTTATTGTGCAGATCGATGGTCAGCCGATGCGCAGTGCCGCCAACCTGTTTGCCTACCTGGAGCGCGCGCCGCAGGACAGGCCCCTGCCGGTGCTTGTAAGGCGCGGCGCGGCGGCCTTGTTTCTCGCGCTGCGGGTAAAGGAATAGCCATTTGCACTGTGGGCTCGCGCCTTGCGCGTCCCGCGGGAAACAATGATATGATTGGACATTGAAGAAACCTGGACATGTGCCTTACCCCGTATCACTGGCAGTTCGCGAAACGGTGGAGGCGGCTAGCGAGAAGGGCGCCCGTGGCGCCCTTTTGTTATTGGCCTGTCGACTTAATTGGTCTGTCGTCGGAGTCGGTAGTCACTGTGAGAACTTGAAATGAGCAGTTTGGACCGGCGGCGTATACGGAATTTTTCCATTATTGCCCACATTGATCACGGGAAATCCACCCTCGCGGACCGGTTTATCCAGTTCTGCGGCGGCCTGGCGGAGCGTGAGATGGAGGCGCAGGTGCTCGATTCCATGGACATCGAGCGCGAGCGCGGCATCACCATCAAGGCCCAGACGGTAGCGCTGGATTACACGGCGCGCGATGGCCAGGTCTATCGCCTGAATCTCATCGACACCCCGGGGCACGTGGATTTTTCCTACGAAGTCTCGCGCTCCCTGACCGCCTGTGAAGGCGCGCTACTGGTGGTCGATGCCGCACAGGGCGTACAGGCACAGACGGTGGCCAACTGCTATACCGCCGCCGAACTCAACCTGGTAATCCTACCGGTACTCAACAAGATCGACCTGCCGCAGGCCGACGCGCCGCGGGTGATCGCCGAAATCGAAGACATCATCGGCATCGACGCCTCCGATGCAGTGAGCGTCAGCGCCAAGACCGGTGTCGGAGTGGTGGATATCCTGGAACGCATTATCGCCCAGATACCGGCGCCCGCCGGCGACCCGCAGGCGCCGCTGCAGGCACTGATCATCGATTCGTGGTTCGACAACTACCTCGGCACGGTCTCGTTGGTGCGCGTGGTCAACGGCACGCTGCGTGGCGGAGACAAGATCCGACTCATGGCCACCGGGCGCGATTACTACGCCGAACAGATCGGCATCTTCACGCCCAAGCGCACGCCGACCGGCGAACTGGCTGCCGGCGAAGTGGGTTATGTCGTGGCCGGTATCAAGGAAGTGCGTAGTGCCCGGGTCGGTGACACCATCACCCACAGCGGCAATCCGGCCGCAGCGACGTTGCCCGGGTTCAAGGAGATCAAACCGCGGGTATTCGCCGGGCTGTATCCGGTGGAGTCGTCGGATTATGACGCCTTCCGTGCGGCGCTCGACAAACTCAGCCTGAACGATGCGTCCCTGCACTACGAGCCGGAAACCTCCCAGGCCCTGGGCTTCGGTTACCGCTGTGGTTTTCTCGGCATGCTGCACCTGGAGATTATCCAGGAACGGCTGGAACGGGAATATGACTTAAACCTGATCACCACCGCACCGACGGTGGTCTATGAAGTGGTCACCAGCAAGGGCGAGGTGCTGCAGGTGGAAAACCCGGCGAAGCTGCCGGATGCCAGCGTCATCATCGAGACACGCGAGCCGATCATACGCGCCAACATCCTGACCCCGCAGGACTATGTCGGCGCCGTGATGGGTCTTTGCATGGAGAAGCGCGGTGTGCAGAAGAATATGCAGTACGTCGGACGCCAGGTCATGCTGGCGTACGAACTGCCGTTGAATGAGGTGGTGATGGATTTCTTCGACCGCTTGAAATCAGTCAGCCGTGGATACGCCTCCTTCGACTATGAATTCGTCGAATTTCGCACATCCAATCTGGTCAAGATGGACATATTGATCAACGGCGAGGCGGTGGACGCCCTCTCGCTTATTGTGCATCATGACCAAAGCCAGCATCGTGGTCAGGAGTTGGTGAAGCGCATGCGCGAGTTGATACCGCGTCAGATGTTCGATGTCGCCATCCAGGCGGCCATTGGCGCACGCATCATCGCGCGTGAAACTGTAAAGGCGTTGCGCAAGAATGTCACTGCCAAATGTTATGGTGGCGATGCCTCGCGCAAACGCAAACTGCTGGAAAAACAAAAGGCCGGTAAAAAACGCATGAAGCAAGTCGGTTCTGTCGAAATTCCGCAAGAGGCGTTTCTTGCGGTCCTACGTGTAGACGAGAAATAATCTTATGGATTTTGCGCTTATCATGTTGTTGGCATTGGGTGTCACCGGCCTCATCTGGGCGGCAGACGCGATTTTCGCTAAACCATCGCGTGTCCGCGCGGCGCAGCAGATGACCAAGTCGGGCGCTACCGAGGATAAGATCGCGCACGCTTATAAGGAACCGCTGTTGGTGGAATACGCGCGCGCGTTCTTCCCGGTGATCCTGGTGGTGTTTCTGTTCCGATCCTTCCTGGTCGAGCCGTTCCGCATACCGTCCGGCTCCATGATA
>JAYUBZ010000177.1:0-1639 GCA_043740595.1 Gammaproteobacteria bacterium | reverse complement strand
GAGGCCGACGACAGCACCGAGAACGAGACGCGGCTCCAGAACCTGCGCGAGCTCGTGGGCTCGATCCTCGCTTACGAAGAGGAGGCGGCCGCCGAGGGCCTTTTCCTCCGCAAAGACGGAGGAGTAAAACAAGCATGCAACTCGGACCTTATACCCTAAAAAACAACCTGCTGGTCGCGCCCATGGCCGGGGTCACGGACAGACCGTTCCGTCAGCTCTGCAAAAAGCTCGGCGCGGGCATGGCTGTGTCCGAAATGGTGTCGTCCAATTCGCTTTTATACGGCAGCGAGAAGACCCTGCGCCGCGCCAACCACGCAGGCGAGACCGAGCCTAAGTCGGTGCAGATCGCCGGCGCCGATCCGGCCATGATGGCCAACGCCGCGCGCCACAACGTGGATAACGGGGCACAGATCATCGACATCAACATGGGCTGTCCGGCGAAGAAAGTCTGCAACGTCATGGCCGGGTCGGCACTGCTGTGCGATGAATCCCTGGTGGTGCGCATCCTCGAGTCCGTGGTCAGGAGCGTGTCCGTGCCGGTAACCTTGAAAATTCGCACCGGCTGGGACCGTGACCATCGCAACGGCGTGGCCATTGCGCGCATCGCCGAGGCCAGCGGCATCCAGGCACTGGCGGTGCACGGCCGCACCCGCGCCGATGCCTATATGGGTGACGCGGAATACGACACCATCGCCGCTATCAAGGCGTCGGTGGGCATCCCGGTCATCGCCAATGGCGACATCGACACACCGGAAAAAGTGAAATTCGTCTTGGATTACACCGGCGCCGACGGCGTGATGATCGGCCGCGCCGCCCAGGGGCGTCCGTGGATCTTCCGCGAGATCGCGCACTACCTTGCCACCGGCGGGAAACTGGCGGAGCCGACGGCGGCGGAGGTGCGCGACATCCTCCTCGGCCACCTGGAAAATCTGTACGCGTTCTATGGGGAACATCTCGGCGTGCGCATCGCGCGCAAACACATCTCCTGGTACAGCAAGGGCCTGGTAGGCGGCGCCGGCTTCCGCCACGCCATGAACAAACTTGAAAGCGTGGACCAACAGGTCGACAGCATCCGCGAGTTCTTCGGACAACACGTGGCGCGCGCGTCACTCAACATAGAGCAAGCGGCATGAAAGAACATCACCCGCGCAAGGGCCCGCTGGCGGCGTGCGTCAAAACCTCCCTCGACCGCTATTTCCACGATCTGAACGGCGAGAAGCCCGGCAATCTTTACGAAATGGTGATCATCGAGATCGAGCGGCCGCTGCTCGAGGCGGTGATGCACCACGCCCAGAGCAATCAGTGCAAGGCGGCGCGTATGCTCGGCATCAACCGCAATACCTTGCGTAAAAAACTCAAGCTGCACGGGCTGGACTGAGGGGCTGGCGCCGTCCAACAACACAGTTATGTAGGTTGGGTTGAGGAACGAAACCCAACAAATAAACACTCAAGCCGTTGGGTTTCGCTGGCGCTCAACCCAACCTACGGGACTTTGTGGTTTTGTAGGGTGGGCATTGCCCACCAACGGAAGCCGACCGATGCCGCGCGCGGTGGGCGATGCCCACCCTACATCACAACGATACATTTATTTGACGTCTTACCAATCACCATCGGATTATTCCCGTCATCCGCATTCATC
>JAYUBZ010000176.1:0-13484 GCA_043740595.1 Gammaproteobacteria bacterium | reverse complement strand
CTGCGCACTCACCTTGTTCTGACGCATGGAAGTCTCAAGGACGTCACGTGCCTCGTTGGATAACTTCATGTCATTGCCTCTCTGCTTGCACTATTATTGACAAAACCAACGCCATCAGACGACGCGGTCCCGCCCACGTTTGCTCTTACGCCGCCAGGAAGAACCAAAGCGCAGCCGCCAGGCGACACCGTCGCGCCGGCGCCCGAACGTCTCGAACAGCGAAATACCCACCAATCCTACGATCACCACATTACCGATGATGTTGTAAGTGGCCTCGGCATAGAAGCGAAACGGATTATCGCTACGTTCACTCGTGGGGTGCGGATCGAGCTGGGCATAATTCTTGTCGGCGTAGGTGTGACAGCGCTTGCATGTCTCCACCCGATTGTCCTTGTTTACCGGTGACTGCGGGTCGCGCGACGGCCGGATCTCGTGCACACTCATATAATAATTCGCGCTGTCGGCATGGCAATCCAGGCAGTTGGCGGCGGCGGTGAACCCGTAGCGCGTCATCTTGCCATGGAAGCTTTCCTCATAGGAATCGACCGCATAAGCGAACTTGCGCCCGAGCTCGCGCCCTTCGGCCTTGGCCCGCTGCATATGCCGCTCGACGACCTTCTTATCGCCGTGGCAAGTCGAACATAGCGCAACGATTTCCTGCGGCGTGCGCCGAACCTCACGAATGCGCCGACTGGTATGGTTATACCAGCGGGTCGTAAAGTTACGGTCTTCGTGACACACCGTGCAACGGTCGACGATATGCGCCGGTGCTGTCAATTCCGCGGCGTTGTACAGGGGGTTGGTATGACATGTCACGCAGTAGGGTTTATCGCCATCGGTACCGCTGGCGAGCTTGTCGCGTCCGTGCACGCTCTTGCGATAGGCATCGTAGATAGGTCGGTGGCTGAACTGCTTGCCGGTCGCCGGATTTTTTATCGAATGGCATTCGATGTTGCAGCTCACCCCTTCCTTGACGGGCTTGTGCGGCAGTTCGTTGATATAAGTATGGCAATCCCTGCACGGCACATTGCGGTGCACCGTTCTTCCATAGACATCTGGCATGATGTAATACGAGCGCAGGACGCCGTCTTCGGTGATGCGACCCATGCGCGGATATTTGTGGCACAGCAGACAGCCTTCGTCATCCTCGAAACCCCACGCCACGGAATCCACACCGAGGGACGCAAAAACCGTCAGCACCAACAGAAACGTTCTTAGTATTCGTTTCACGCCCACCTCCTGAGGATCGGTCGGCCACAGCGCCCGGCACATAGCTAACACTTACTTGTCATGGCAAACCACACAAATTTCGGGCACGCGCAGCCGCTTGGGCGCGTCCGCGCCCTTGGACGCAGCGGCATCCATCGGCACGCCCTTGGCGTGCGGATTATGGCAAGTCCCACAAAATACCTTCCCCGTTCCGGGTTCCAGCGGCAGCCGTACATCGTTTTTTTTCTGCACACGCTGCATCTGTCGGGCTATGCCGGGCGACGGTACGACCAGGTGATTGGGCTGGCCATTTCCACGGAAGGAAAACGAACCCGGGTGCGGTATCCAGACGTGACAGCCAGTACACATGCTTGACAGGTCGCGCGGGTCATTAAAGCCGGCATCCTCGATCGCATGCGCGTCCTTTAATTCTTTTGCATCGCTATGGCAGATGCGGCAACTGTCTTCGCGGGGCGTGCCGTCTTTGGCCACCTGATCGTGCGCATTGAGGCGCTGGTAATAACGCGGATCGTGACAGCGATAACACAGATCCGTGCGCTGCCGATAAGGCCCATCGCGGAAGAACAGCGGATTGAGGTCGCGTTTGCGCGCGTTCTCGGGCAGGCATTGCATGGGCAGATCGTGGCAAGTGACACAGCCGATATTGCCGCCGCTGCGCTTCATCACCAGGCGGAAGGAGGCCGGCATGCGCCCCTGCATTTCCTTCGACAGCGGCATGCCGACCGGATGGATATAGCTATGCGATGAGGGATACGCGTGGCAGGTGTTGCACAGGCGATCGATGTCCGTATCGCGCAAGCGGGTGTCGGCCTTCGAGGGCGTGCCCTCGTGGCAGGCCTGACAGGCATCGCGGCGCCAATGCGGGTTGAGGGTTTGTTCGGCGGCCACGGAACTCGGCGCCGCCGGGATCTTGGCCGGCGGCGCCAACAGGTTTTTTTCAGTCGACATCGGCACGGTCTTGCTCTCCTGAGCCTGGGTATTACTGGCCACCGACAACACCATCACCGCCAGCAGCAACGGCAGCGCGGCCACGCACGTCGTTGCCCGGACCCGCGCACACCGCCGACCGACGGAATGGGTGACGCTGGCCAATCGCATCATAGTCTGGCGCCTCGGATAAAACCGTTGGTGCGGGCGGCCGGGCCGCGAGCAGCGGCACCTGACGGATGCCTGCATCGACGTCCGCCCGGCTTGCCGTCGATGCAGCGCCGCTGCAATTCAGTCCGCCGCACTTTTTCTTGCTTCAGTAAGCCTAAAACACCGCATCATGCAATCTAAACATAGCGCCATAGATAACGCCTGATTTTCAGGGTGGGCATCGCCCACCACACCTGGCTGCGACCGGCGCAGACTGGTGGGCGATGCCCACCCTACATCTACTAAAATATCGCATCACACAATCTCAACGCCGATCCGAATCCACGACGACAAAAGCATTGGCTCCGGTCTTAATGTGGACCAACCCATATAATCCGCATTGACCTGAATCAACTGTCACACATCGATCCGCTTCGCGCATGCACTGCCGTGATCGCCCACATCCGCCGCGCCGCAACAACGGATCGCGCACAGCACTGGTAGTCGGCGCGATAGGCAGCGCTCCCTGCTATCGCACGCTATCACCCCGATCACCTGCCACCGTCGTCACGGCCACCAAGCGCCGGCGCCATAGGTCTTGGGGTTATGATCCTGTCCGTGACAACGCAAATAACAGCGGCCACTGTTGGTGCCGGTCGATTCGAATCTCAGAATCCCGGAAGAGCTCGGCGACACCACCTGGGTGTTGAAATTGATCAACTTGCTGTTGTTGAGGCTGTTACCCTGCGTGAGGCTGATACCATGCGCGTCGTGGCAGGTATTGCAGGGTGCATTGACGCCACCCATGCCCCCGCCACCCATACCACCACCTCCGCCAACGTGCAGGCTGTGACGCGAAAAACTTTGATTACCCAGGATGCTGTTACGGTCATGACACCCGTAACACAGTGCATAGGCGGATGGACTCTCCACGTTGGGATCCTGGGTCTGATACTGGCGCACCAGCACCGGTGAGTAACTCGAGCCGTGCGGTCCGTTGGGTCCGCTGCCGCCGGCCTTCGGACCGCTGTCGCTGTTGTGACAATCGGTGCAGCCGATAACGCTGGAAGTGGTCAGGGGCGCAATCAGGCTGGGCACATTGGTATTCCTGCCGGGTCCCGCCACCGGGTGGAACGACGGGTTGCCGGGATTGAATTGCAGACGCTTGTTGATCTGGGCAAGCTGACGCGTGGTGCGCGGCGCGGGCTGGTTGGGGCTGTCGCCATGGCAGCGGAAGCAAACCTGATATTCGTAGGTCGCCGGATTGGTTTCCACATTATTGATATCCACACCGCGCACCCCGGAGAGCGGGCCGGAAGGCGTTCCTGCGCCGGGCCTGGCCGCATGCGGATTGTGGCAGTCGACACATTCCACGTGCCGTGATGCGACGACCGCAGGCTCTTTCGGGTCGTGCACGCCTGTGGTATTCGCCACCGGATGGCGGGAGAACTTGTTGAAGTCCGCCTGCACATTCTTAGGTGCCACGTTGCCGTTATGGCAGGTAAAGCAGTTATTTTCCTCCGCCGCAAAGTTCAGCAGGCGCTGGCGGCCGCCTGCGGTGTGCGGCGTGTGACAGTTTTGGCAGGCGTTGTCCGCCACCGTGGTCCAGGCGGTGGACGGCCAGGGGTCGGGCGCCGTCCCGTTCCAGGTGGCGGTCGACAGGTTGTGCGAGGTCTGGTTCCAGTCATTTTTTACGTGACAGGTCTGACACAGGGCGCCGGCGCGATCGGATTTGACGAGAAACTTTCCAAAGGTATTGTCGTGCGGATTGTGACAGGCAGTGCATTGCAGTCGACCGGCCGCATCCAGCCGCACCGCGCCGGTCAGGGTCACCGGATTCACCAGCTCGCCGCGCTGGGCCGCGAGGGTGGAAGAATAGACGAAGGACACCGGATGATCGTCGGAAAGATCCGTGCTCAAGCGCGTCGGCCCCGCGGGCAGGGTGGCGATGCCACCGGACATGGAGATAGCCGTGGCCCGGCTCAAGACCTCCCCCAGGGCGATGGTGCCGTCGTGACAGCTCAGGCACAGCAGGGACGCGCCGTTCGGCTGACCCGGCAGACCGATGGCGGTGGAGCTGGAATACGGCGTATACGTAGCGCCCGGATCGCGCCGATTCCACAACGGCGCGCTGGGGGATGCGGTGTGCGGCGTGTGGCAGAAGATACAGATCTGCGATTCGCTCGCCGCCTTGATCGTGCCGGGTCCGCTGGTGGAGAGATTGTGTTGGGTGGTAGCGATGCCCGCCATCCCCGTGCCTGCCCACAGGCTGAGGGAACCGATGGCCAGGATCATCAACGCGGCGCGCTTCATGGTTGGCCTCCTAGATAACGAAATACTTGTATGCGCTGGTTGTGCGAGTCGGCGACATAAATGGTATCGCCGTTATCGATGTAAATACCGGTCGGCAGCCAGAACTCCCCCGGGGCGCGCCCCTGACTGCCCACGTTAAGCAGAAACGCGCCGGCGGTATCGAAGACCTGGATGGCGTGAAACAACGAGTCGACCACATACACGTGATGGTCGCGGTCCGTCGCCACCCCCTTGGGCCGGGATTGATGGCCGGTGGCATCACCGTGCTCGCCGAACTTGCCGAGAAATTTGCCCGCCGCGTCAAACATCTGGATACGGAAGTTCAGCGCATCCGTCACATACAGCTTGCCCTGCCCGTCGCGCCAGATCAGGGTGGGATAGTTGAACTCGCCGTCACCCGCGCCGCGGCGTCCAAAGGACGATAGCAGTTCACCGTCCTGGTTGAATATCTTGATCTGGTGCGCACCGGTATCCACCACATACAGCGTGCCGGTCAGCGGGTCGCACGCCAGGCCGGAAGGCTGCAGTAAGTCCGCCTTCAGCATCAGCGGCTGCGCCACGCGTCCTCTCGGCTTGATCACGAATACCCCGCGCAGGGCCGAGTCGGCGACATAAATCTCGCCCTGCGGTCCGCGCGCCAGGCCCACGGGCGACGGCAACGGTTGGCCATCCGCCCGGCGGATCACGTCGGTACGCTGTCTCGCCGCATCCAGGCGGAAGACCGCCCTGGCGCCGGGGTCCGCCACGTAAACGGCGGCGTCCGCGCCCGTCACCACCGCCATGGGACGCACGAGGTGGAGTTCCTCGCTGCCCACCAGAAAGTCGCCCAGGCGGCGGAAGAATCCAGGTGTGATCCCAAGGTCCCGTGGTTGTGCGATGCTCTGGACATAAGCGATGCGCGCGGCCGCAGGCGGCGCGGGCCAGACCAGCTCCGACGACGGCACGGCGACCGGGGAGGTGCCGACCGGTGCGCAGGCGCTCAACGCCAACCCCATGCCGGCGCCGACGGTGTAACCGATCCACTTTAAAGTTGCCCGCCTCATCGGAAATCCCGCCTTAACAACATGCGTATCATAGTTCGGTCGCGCTCGGAACCGCCCAATGCCTCGCGCGCATAGCGGCCTTCGGCACGCAGGGTCGACTGGCGAATCTGCCATTCCGCCATCAGTGCCTGCGACCAGGTCTGGCGCAGCAACGAGCCACCGGTATCCTCATCGTAGCTCGCCTCCGCCGTGAGGAGGGTACGGTACCACGGGCGCGAATTCAGCTGGGCGATATAACCCGTAAGTTCCACCCGCTGCGACGCGTTAAGGTAATCCACCTGCGTGCGCCGGCCGGACAGCCGCAAGGTGCTCAGGAACGGTAACGGAAACTGCAGATAGGCGAGATAGTCGCGCCGGTCGTACGGGGAGATGTCCTCCCGGTCGTACTCGTAAGTCACTTCGCCACCCACCAGTATGCCATACCACAGCGGCGTGTCGGCGCGCGCGCCGTAACTCGTGTTGCGCACCGAGTTCAGCGGCAGGGTCGGCGTGCCCGACACCAAAGTCTGCGCGCTATCCCGATAGCGCATGTAAAGATTGTAATAGCGATACAACGTCAGACTGGCCTGGACATGCTGGTCCAGAATGGAATACACCGCGCTACCGCCGGTGTCGTAGGCGTAGTCCACACTGAACGTTTTATCCAGATCGTTAATGGGCACAATGAGCCGCCGTATCAGGGTCTTGGTGCCGAGCGGGGTGAGCGTGTAGTGGGCCCCCTGGACGAGGGTCGCACCGGTGTAATCTCTGACCACGACGCTGCCGGGGACAACGTAGTCCTGCGCCAGAGCCACCTGGGTAAGCGTATCCGGCAGAAAAACCGGCTCGTTGAGCTGGGCGATTTGCGCGACCGTGGCCGCGCGATCTTTGCGATCGTAGGTCGCGCCATAGCTCAGCTGCAGACTGCCGATGGACAGCGGACGGCGAAACCCGGCCGATACCCCGAGGCCGTACGATGTTAACTGCAGACCGGAAGTGGCGTTTTTTTCGCCATGCACGTCGGTCGCCGCCGTCACCCCGGCCGGGCGGTAATGGCCGAGCCCGACGGCGGCCGACTGATTGGTGATATCCACCTCGCCCTGGGTACTGGCAAAATAGTTATAGCGATAAAACGAGCTCAGGCTGTCGGTGTGCTGCCAGCGCAAATCGGGGGCGAACCGCCAGTCGTCGCGTGTCGGATAGGTCTGGTCCTGGATGATGTAGTCCTGCCGGGTTTCGGAAAGATTACCGGCGAAGCGGAACTGCTGGCGCGCACCCCAGACCAGGCGCGAGTCCAGGTTCGCGGTACCGGTGGTGCTCGTCGATGGTTGCGCGGGAATGCCCAGCCCCCCGCTGATAGAGTCCTGCCGATTCCAGAGGTAGGACAACTGGCTGTAGTTATCCGGACCCATCGCGCTATACAGCCGAAACGAGGCCTGTTCGATGGTGTCGTCAATGCTCGTGGTAAAACCCCGGCCCTCGTTGCGCAAACGAAATGCGTCCGCGTGGAAGCCGACGGGTGACTCCGGCCGGTGCAGCGTGAAGTTGGCGCCGTATTTGTCCGTCTTCTGCACGACGGTGTCGATCACGCCTAACGATACCGTCGGATTCAGGTGGTCGTAGTAAAGAACCAGAGGATAGGGCTTTTGTTCGAGGAACGACAGACGCGTGCTGAAATTGTATAACGTGTCGTCGCTGCGGTTGGAGCCCGCGTTCGTATCCAGGCGATTCTGAACCTGCATCGGTCCCCCACCCACATCCACCTTGAGGAAGTTGGGATGGTAGACGTAGCCGTGGGTGAAGATATTGAGCTCTTCCTGGAAAGTAGCGCGCTTCTCGTGCGGCTGCACCACACCGTTCCCGCTCGACGTCTGTTCGTCGCCGAGATAACGCAGGGTGATGTTGCCCTCCACCCCCGTCATCCGGTAGGGTGCGACCTCCTGTCCCAGAACGATCCTTGGAATACACGATACCGCCGACAGGCCGACCAGTGCGGCACGCAAACAACCTAGGCGAAAATCGTACATGCGTGCGGAACCTCATATCAGACCTGCGATAGGCGCGGCATAACCCGCGCCCTGCTTCGTTGCCTCCCTGCTGGCACTGAACCCACGGTCCGCGCCGCCTCGGTGGCGGTAAAAACCGTCATCATTACCCATCGCGGCGCACCATCACCCAGAGGGCTGACCATGCTATTGCACATCGCCTTGCACATTGCCGCCCCGCTTCGCTGCATCGCCAGGTTTCGTCTGCACGGCCGGTTGCGCGCGGTCGTCCTGCGGTGAGCTGTAGTCCATGCCTTCCAGCGTGCCGAAACCATAGACATTGACTTTGTTCTCGCCAAACTGGCTGACCACGAGGATGAGATACTCGATCTTGAACTTGGGGTCGGCATACCCCTGGAAATAACGCACGTTGTCGTAATCGATCACCACTTGCGTGGGCAGATTGATGTTTTCCGGTTCGTCACCGGGCGCGCCGAAGAACAGCAGCAGCTTTCCCTCGGGCGTGAGTATCTGGATGTTTTCGAACGCCGCGTCCACCGCGTAGATACGTCCGGTTTTATCCAGCGCCACTCCCTTGGGGCGGGCGAACTGCCCGAAGCCGGTACCGATAGCGCCAAAGCTGCGGACGTACTTCCCCTCCAGGGTGAATTTTTCGATACGGAAATTACCCGTATCCGCCACGTACACATGACGGTCCGGTCCGATGGCCAGGTTGGTCGGAAAGACAAACTCACCCTCTTTCGATCCAGCCTTGCCGAACTTGAAGAGCAACTCCCCCGACTGCCTGGCCAGCACCTGCACCTCGTTGTGCTTGAGATCCGTGACATAGAGCCGGTCTCCGTCCAGCGCCACATCCCCAGGCTTGAATTGGTCCTTGGCGCCGTAGGCCCGCACAAAACCATCGTCCTTATCGAAAACCAGGACCTGGTCCCGGCCGGTGTCCGTCACGTACTTGGTACCATCCTGATCGATGGCGATATTAATGGGCTTCTGCATCCCGCCGCCGCCGGCTCCGGCCACCAGCTTGAAGCGCTTGTTCTCCAGATCGAACACCGCGTAACTCGGACCCCGGGCATCCACCACGTAGATCTTGCCCGCGTATATCGCTACGCCATAGGGTTTCTTGACAACGCTGGTCTCCGCCGCATCCCTGCCCAGAATGAAATCGAAAAACGCACTGTGCCGGCCACCGACGTCGTTGGGACCGGAAAACGTTGCGAGATACTGGATGCGCGGGGGATTCGGAAGCGGGGGGTAAAACACGGCGGCGCGCTCGGCTTTCTGGGGTGCGCTGGCACAACCCGCCAGCGTGAAAGCCACCAAGCCCAGCATACCTAGCATCCGGCGCCTGCGCGCTGATCTGTCACGTACCGCCTGCGTATACTCGGCCATAGTCACTGCCCAAATCGGGCCCTGGATAAAGTTATGATTATTGTGAGTCGGCTCTTAAAATTATATTTTTTGTTGTCGCGGGTGCCCCGAAGATTCCGTTTCCCTGCGGGACACACCAGGGAAGCGGGACAGCGGAAGACACCGGTTCAATCTAACCCAACCCACACCTTACGTCTTGGTTATTTGTTGTGGCAGGTCAGGCAGATCGAGCTCCCCGCCTTACTGACTCTGAGCAGCGGAGCGCCCACGCCCGTACCGTTAGCGGCGGTAAAGTTATTATGCACATCATGGCACGAGGCGCACTCCAGCTTGCCGTTAAACAGCATCAGATTTGCGACGGTGCCCGTCTTGGTCTTGGTACCGCCCGATCCCACCACCACACTCTTGGTGCTGGGATCGAACAGCGCCCCATCAGCAGTGGCCAAGGCTGTATCGAAGGTGAAACCGATGGGATGGTCGTTCGCCAGGCTGCCTTGGGCAGCCGCACCCACCGCCTTGCTGCCGGTCATCACCCCGGCTGTGCCGGCACCACCGCCAAAGCTATCGATCGCCACAGTGCCGTCATGGCAGGAAAGGCAGAGTTTCGATACGCCGCTGGGTTGCGCCAATGGTCCGCCGTTCAGGGTGCCACTGCTATACAAGGTGTAGGTGGCGGTGGTCAACGTATGATTCCACAGAGGGGCATCCGCTACGGTGGTATTGCCGCCGTGCGGAGTATGACAGGCGACGCAGATCTGTCCACCGGACCAGTTCGAGGTCGAAAAGTCATGCGCCGAACCGGTAATGGTACCGGCCCATGCCGTGCTCCCAAGAAACAACCCGACCACCCCCACCAATACCCGCTTACCGACGTGATTAAAATGAACGCTTGCACTATTTTTCATCTCTATTCTCCTTTGCTGTCTGTACAGTGACGCATGAACCGGAAAGCCAGCTTACGAATCTTCAGTACAAAACCATTACCACGTTCGGTCAGTGATATGCCTTATCCCCAAGGCGTCGTGCTGCGTCGATCCTTAAGACACCTCGAACCGACTTGACTAGCCGTTCGCACCCCGTCAAGGCCGAAGCAGGAATGTCGGTAGCGCGACGAAGGCGGTTCCTGTTTCCCCTTTCCCCGCACTGTCCTGGCGCCAGCCCCGACACCTTTGTCGATTTCTGGTCTTCTTTATCGCGCATATACGAGGTGATTTCATTGATGTGAGTCAAGTATGAAAGCTTTATACATATCCATTTATAGATATAAAAATGTCGCGCATACGTCGACAGGTAGCGCTCAACAGGATAATACGGCGCGGGAAGAAACATGAGCAGATTGCTCGGAGATTAACTGACGGCGCAACCAGGGAACCTCTAAACAAGTCCTCGCGGTTTTTGTAGAGTGCGCCCCGCGCACCGGAGAGAGGCGATAGTCTCAACCGTCTCGCATGAAAACCGACTTAGTCAGAGCTTCCCTGGTGTCCTGAATCTAAAATTCGCATACAAAGTGCTACGAAGTAGCCATCGCAATGTAGGGTGCGCCCTGCACACCGATCGACGGAGCGGTGCGTGGGACTTGCAGCCCAGGGTGCAACAAAACCCGTTGCACCCATTCGGCGGCGTGAACACACGTTATAATGGCTCTTAGGCAGGGCACTGCACGTTATTGTGTTCACGAAAACTCCGCCTCACCCTACCACCCGGGGAAAATAGTTGGACGAACCCTGACTCAGGATACTAGCGTACGTTGGCTGGTCCGCCACGGCGCGCAGCGCGAGATTTAACGCTACAGCGGGTCGTCGCGATGCGACGACCACCCATGAAAATTTTTGTGACGCAACAGCTTGCACTAACGCGACACCGCAACGATTACCCTGCCACGGCGCCTACGCGCAACCGTGGCTGGACCTTGCGCTCCAGAAAGCGAATCATCCGCTGGGCCACCTCCTCGCCGGCATCTTCCTGTAGAAAGTGACCGGCGTTTTGCACCAGATAAAACTCGCCGTCCGGAACGATCTGCGCGATGCGCGCGCCCTCCTCCGGCCTCCACGCCATGTCGCCATCGGCCCAGATCACCAATACCGGAATGTTCCAGCGCTCCAACGCGTGACGGATCTGGTCGATGTACTCCGCATTCGGATGGTCCTGCCGGTCCGGGATCATGGCCGCGAAGGCCACAATCCCGGCACGTGTCCGCGGGTCCTGATGTACGTCGAGATAATTGGCCATGGCGCGCGGATCCACCGGCCGGCGGAACCCTGCGCCTTGGGTCTTTGATGGGTTACCACGACGCCATTTCATCCAGACAAACTTGCGGAAGATATCCAATCGCCGGATGACAAAACGCGACCACGGTCGCTTGAACAATAGCGGAAAAACCGGCGGCAGCGGTCCGGTTATGATGTCGCGTATGCGCCGTTCGCGCGCGTTGACGGGAAAACGCTGCACAAAGGTATTCAACAATACGATGCCACGCACGTTATGCTGGTGCTCGATGGCATAGCGCAGGGCGATGGGTCCGCCCCAATCGTGGCCGAGTACGATCAGGTTATGCAGATCAAGTTGATCGATCAATCCGTTCATCAAGGCCACATGCCGTTGCAGGCTATAGGCGGCTTCGTCTTCTGGTTTGTCCGATAACCCGAAACCCATGAGATCCGGGGCGATGCAGCGGTAGCCGGCCTCGACCAGGAGCGGGATCATCTTGCGGTACAGATAGCTCCAGGTGGTATTGCCGTGCATCAGCCAGAGGACCGGGCCCTTTCCCTCATCCACATAATGCAGGCGTACGCCATCGAGGGTCACGTAACGGCTCTCGAAGGGGTATTGAAAGCGCGCGTTCATGGTCGGAGCGCCAGCATCGAAGAAGTCGGACCGGCGACGGGAGTCTGCGTCGGATTAATCCGTCGCATCAGACACGTGCGCGGGTGTTCGCCACTGAGCCCAGGCGGGACATGCTGGATGCGGTTGATCATAAGTCCTCCTTCGTCACCGACATAAAGTCTGCATACTCCTAACTATTGATCTTTACGTAATTCACAATATCCCCCGGGCACGGGTAGGGTGGGCATCGCCCACCGCAACACGGCTTCCGGCGCGACCGATGGTGGGCAATGCCCACCCTACGGCCGATAATCAAAGGTCACTATTTCTGTAATTCTGGTTAAGCAACCTGGCACAAACGCGGCCACGGATAACCGTCCTTGCGCAGATCGTCGAGATGTTCGCGCATTGCCGTGCGCCAGTCTCGCGTTGGGGTATAACCCAGCTTCTTGTGCGCGTAGTCACTGGGGCATACCCAGTCCTCGCACAGGTGCACAATCGAGCGCGTAAGAAATGGAGATGAGCCGGGCAACACTGGATGGAGCTTCTCCATCAACCAGCCGAAGGCATAACCCGCGCTAAACGGCACACTGTACAGCGGCTGGGGGAAACCGGTCTCCGCCGCGATGAACTCCACCACCTCGCGCAGCGTGGGGAACTCCGACCCGCAGATATTGAAGGATTCATAATCGTCGAGACCGCGCGCAATCGACGCGCAGGCAAACGCACGTCCCAGATCGGTATCGGCCACGAGGGGCAGGTGTTTGCGTCCACCGGCGAGCCACGGTACCAGATAGGTTCGCAAGCGCGGCGCCAATGCCGGTACCAGGCCGAGTCGATTGCCGCTACCGACGAAATGCCCCAAACGCAGGGTGATCATTTGTGTGCCGCGTTGGGCGTTGCGGCGCATGAAATCGTCCACATCGATCAACCGATCCAGGTGCGGCCAGAATCCCGTGCGGGTGGGCTCGCTATCGTCCTTTAGGACACGTCCGTCCTGGGCGGGTGCACCGATAGCCACGGTGCTTGTCATGATAAAACGTCCCACGCCCTGCTCTATGGCCTGCGCGATGAGATCGCGTGTCGGTTGGTAAAAGTTCGCGCGCTCCAATTCGTCGTGGCCCCACATGGAGGCCCAGGAACCGGCGTGACAGATTACGTCCACGTTCTTGACCACCGCACGCCGGTAAGCGGGGTCACGTAAATCGCCTACACGCACTTCTCCGACGTAACCTCCGCCCAGTTTTTCCCGCTGGCGGCAGGCCGCAATAACGGCCACTTCTTCATAAGTGGTCAATGCCTTGAGAATGTTGCTACCGAGAAATCCGCTGGCGCCGGTTACCAGTACCGTCGTTTCCTTTTTTACATTCACTGTCTTCCCCTTTTACGCCCTGATCTTGCGGCGTGTGTGGACAAAACTTGTCTATCGTATTTTCTATATCTCTTTTTATGAGTTAGTCAGACGAATGTCTTAATGTAGGGCAGATACAGATGTCCTGTCAATCCCCAGGAAACCTAATACCGTGTGGGTCTCTTGGGCAGGTGTTCAAGCTGGACCAAATCGGCCGCCTCATCGACCTTTTGCAGCTCTTGCTGCCAGGCTGCCAGCAATTCAGGTAATTCGGCAGGCGCCCGTTTGTAG
>JAYUBZ010000175.1:0-4594 GCA_043740595.1 Gammaproteobacteria bacterium | reverse complement strand
TTTGGCGCCACCCATAACAAGGGTGACAAGGTGCATGGCCAGATCAAGTCCATCACCGATTTCGGTGTGTTCGTCGGCCTGGATGGCGGCATCGACGGCCTGATTCACCTAAGCGACCTGTCTTGGGGCCGTCCCGGTGAAGAAGCCGTACGCGACTTCAAGAAAGGCGATGAGATCGACGCCGTGGTACTGGCGATCGATCCGGAGCGCGAGCGCATTTCCCTCGGCATCAAGCAGATGGAAGGCGACCCGTTCACCAACTTCGTGGCGGAGAATGGTAAGGGCAGCGTGATAAAAGGCATCGTTACCGTGGTTGACGCCAAGGGCGCAGTGGTTAAACTCTCAGAAGAGGTGGAGGGTTATTTGCGCGCCTCGGAGCTGTCACGTGACCGTGTGGAAGATGCCCGTTCGCTCCTTAAAGAAGGCGACGAAGTGGAGGCCAAAATCACCACCATCGACCGCAAGACCCGTAAGATCTCCCTCTCGGTGAAGGCCAAGGATATGGAGGAAGAGAGTGAGGCGGTCCAGGAATACACGCGCAAGGCCGCTGGCGGCGCGTCGACCCTTGCTGACAAGCTGAAAGAGAAACTGGTCAACAAGGACGGCTAAGAGCTGTTATCGAGTTCAGGCTGATTCCTGAGGGCGCTATACATGACCAAATCAGAGTTGATCGCGTTACTGGCTGCCAAGCAGCCACAGCTGGATTACCGGGATGTCGAACTCGCCGTCAAGGAACTGCTCGAGCAAATGTCGGCGGCCCTGGCGGCGGGGGAGCGCATCGAGGTGCGTGGTTTTGGCAGCTTCTCGCTGCATTACCGCCCGCCGCGTATGGGCAGGAACCCCAAGACCGGCGATTCCGTCGAGGTGCCGCACAAGCATGTGCCGCATTTTAAGCCTGGCAAGGAGCTGCGGGAGAGAGTTGATCTTTGATGAATATCTGTATTGGATGATGGCTGGACCATCGGTTAAAAAAACGGCATACGGACTATCCGATGCCGTTTTTTTTTGATTGCTAGGGGCCGCCGGACAAGTCCCCTCTCCTCCGTGTATTTCGGGCCCCCTTCGGGGAGGCATAAACTGCACGGAGAGGGTTAGGGTGAGGGGGATGAGCATGGATTCTTCCCTCACCCTGTCCCTCTCCCGAGGGGAGAGGGACGTAGCGTGATAGTGTTTGCCACGTGTTTAGAAGCTCTCTGGCCGGCGGACCAATGGCGCTCTGGCTGATGGTGCATTGTTGTCCGGACGCGGTATCCTGTATGTTGGTATTCATAGCCGAATCGACGGGGGCGATATGAAACGATTTCTGTATGCATTTGTAGCGATCATTATGTTGGTGCTAGGCCTGGGCTTCGCCTACAAGAATGCCCAGATCGTTAACGTGGATTACTATTTCGGCTTGCACTGGGAAGGCTCACTGTCCCTGCTATTGCTCTCGACCATGACACTGGGTGTATTGCTGGGCCTGATGGTGGGGTTGGGCATGTATGTGCGCATGCAACGTCAGTTGGTGCGCGCCCGTCGTGAGATACGCGAAATCGAACAAGAGGTGCAGAATCTACGCGCACTGCCGATCAAGGATGTCCTTTAGTCTTCTGCCGCTCTTCTGCCGAAGCCATTGCCTATGCCCACCTTAGCGGCGAGTGACCTGTTGATGTTGCTGTTGCCCATTGCCGCCGCGTCTGGTTGGTGGATTGCGCGCTACGACCAGAGGCATCGTCGCAACGATACGCCCCGCGATCTGCCGAAGGCGTACTTCAAGGGACTCAACTTCCTCTTGAACGAGCAACCGGACAAGGCGATTGAGGTGTTTATCAAGGTACTGGAGGAGGACGCCGGCACTGTCGAAACCCATCTTGCCCTGGGCAACCTGTTTCGCCGGCGCGGCGAGGTGGAGCGCGCTATTCGGGTCCACCAGAATCTGATTGCCCGTCCCACGCTTGATAAACAACAGCGGTCCCAAGCCCTGTTGGAACTCGGGCAGGACTATCTCAAAGCCGGCTTGTTTGACCGTGCCGAAAACCTGTTCCTCGAACTGGCCGAGATTCGTTTGCATACCGCGCAGGCCCTTCGATTCCTGGTTCAGATCTATCAGCAGGAAAAAGAGTGGGACAAGGCGATCGCCATCAGCCGCAAGCTGGCACGGACGGCGGGCAAGAGTCAGGATCATGTCATCGCTCAATATTATTGCGAGAAGGCGGAGCAGGCCATCCTGGACAAGGACATGCCAGAGGCGCGCAAGCTCGTGGCGGAAGCCCTGGGCTGCGATAGTGATTGCGTGCGCGGCAGCATGCTGCTGGGACGCATCGAGACCATCGAGGCGCGGCCGCGCGAGGCGATCAAGGCCTGGAAGCGCGTCGAACAGCAGGACCCGCTTTATCTGGGCGAGGTGGCGAATCAGATTGCCGCCAGTTATCGCAGCCTCAACGATGAGGCGGGTCTGTACGACTATTTCTCCGGTGTATTACAGCGACACGCGAATGTGTCGGTCATGCTGGCGCTGGCGGATATTGTAAAAAATCGCGATGGCGTGGATGCGGCGGAGGATTTTGTCGCCACCTGGTTGCGCAAGCAGCCTTCCGTGCATGGCCTGTACCGGCTGATCGAATTGAATATGGTCGAGGCCGATGCCGCAACCCGGTCGGATCTGGTTTTATTGTGCGGGATCATCGAGCGCCTGATGGAGCAGCAGCGTGGTTATATCTGCCAACAATGTGGCTTCCGTGGAAAAATTTTGTATTGGCAGTGTCCAGGATGCCAGCACTGGAACACAGTCAAACCCCTGCTTAACATGATGGAGAGCCCGGAGGAGGGCAAACGGCATGACGGATAACCGCAGTGACGTCATCGGCCCACGGGTTATCGTTGCCCTCGACTTCGCCGATGCACAACAGGCACTGACCTTCGTAACCGGCCTCACGCCCGCGCTGTGCCGCCTCAAAGTGGGCCTGGAGTTGTATACCGCCGCGGGCCCATCCATCGTCGAGGCGCTGGTCGACCGGGGGTTCGAGGTTTTTCTCGATCTTAAATTTCACGATATACCGCAAACCGTGGCCCGGACCTGTGCCGCCGCGGCGCGTCTGGGCGTCTGGATGCTGAACGTGCACACCTTAGGGGGCCTGGACATGCTGCGCGCCGCGCGCGACGGCGTGACAGCGATGTCACAGTCTCCCCTACTTATCGGTGTCACCGTACTCACCAGTCACGCACCCGCCGATCTCGTGCAGATCGGTTTATCCGCAGACGCCCAAGGACAGGTGGAGCGGCTGGCCGCGTTGGCGCAGGTGGCGGGTCTCGACGGTGTGGTATGTTCCGCGCTGGAGGCGCAAGGGCTACGTGCCAAATTTGGTTCGACGTTCCGGCTGGTGACCCCCGGTATCCGACCGATGGGTACTGCACAGGACGACCAACAACGGGTGTTGACGCCATTGGCAGCGTTGGAGCAGGGCAGCGATTATCTGGTGATCGGACGTCCCATCACCCAAGCCACCGATCCATGGGCAATGCTACAGCAAATACTGGGTGAGATTGCACACTATTAACTGCTTTTCGAGGCTTGTTCATGCGCTGGGTGCGCGCTAGGATGCCAGGGTCGCCTAAGGAATGAGGAAAGTGCGACACACTCTCAACAATGCTAACCATGGAGGTTGTCAAGGATGAAAGCGCCCTATTCGTTTTTGCTTATGCTTTTCTGTGTTCTCTTTTCGTTTGCAGTTTTTGCCGCACCCGTGAATATCAACAGCGCCGATGCGGCGACCATCGATGCCGCGATGAAAGGCGTGGGGGCTAAATACGCTGCCGCCATCGTGGCCTATCGGACGAAGAACGGACCGTTTAAGCGTGTGGATGATTTGACCAAAGTAAAGGGCATCGGCCCGAAGGTGGTGGAAAGGAACCGCGCCAATCTCACCACGGGTGAGGCGGGGGCGGAGGGGTCGACGAAGTAACTTGTCCATTCTTTTTGTTGCTGGTCTGAAAGGGCGCCCAAGGCGCCCTTTTTTTGTATACTTTAACTGGAATCCGTTCAGCCCTCTCAGTGGCAAATTGTTAGAAATCCTCCCATTACAACTTGGTGCCACATGTCCAGCGTTAGCGCCCCTATAAAATCCTGGTTTCTGGTATACACCAAACCACGCCAGGAGCAGACCGCCCGGCATCAGCTGGGGCGTCAGGGTTACCCGGTCTATTTACCCATGACCCAACAGAACCGGAAGCGTAATGGGCGGCGCGTATCGGTGATCGAGCCATTGTTTCCCCGCTATCTCTTCATTCAGCTGGATACGTGTCGCGACGATTGGGGGCCGATCCGCTCCACCATAGGCGTGTCGGCCCTGGTACGTTTCGGTAAGGAGCCGGCGATGGTCCCGGACGCGTTGATCGAAACGTTGCGCTCACGGGAGTCTACGACCGGATTGCATGACTGGGCAGAGCCCGTCTTCCACGCCGGTCAGTCGGTGCGTGTGGTGGGGGGGGTATTGCAAGGGTATGAGGGTATCTTTGTCGCTGGTACGGGGCGCGAACGGGTGGTGGTGTTGCTGGATATTCTCGGACGCCAGGTGCGTGCCCGCGTGGATGCGGGACAGCTGGCCGCAGCAGA
>JAYUBZ010000174.1:0-5219 GCA_043740595.1 Gammaproteobacteria bacterium | reverse complement strand
ACCACCAAATTCGAGGGCGTGCCGCATGCACTGATGCATAATCTCAAGCACAATAAGGTGTTGCATGAGCGTGTCGTGCTCCTCACCGTCGTTTTCCAGGACATCCCCCACATCGATGACAGCGAGCGCATCGAGATATGGCCCCTGGGGAATAATTTCTACAAGGTATTTGTGATCTACGGCTTCAAGGACGAGACGAATATCCCCGAGGCGCTGGAGTTGTGCGCGCCCCTCGGACTCGAATTCAACATGATGGATACCTCGTTCTTCCTGAGCCGCGAGACCCTCATCCCCACGCGTCGCCCGGGCATGGCGCTGTGGCGCGAGAAGCTGTTCGTCAGCATGTCGCGCAATGCCGGCAGCGTCACCACCTATTTTCAGATTCCCACCAACCGCGTGGTTGAGCTGGGCACGCAGGTCGAGCTTTAGGTGTAGCGAACGCCATACTTACCAACCATCACCCTCAATCGCGACGTAACTTGTCGGAGGTGGAAATCGGTGTGGGATAACGCAGCACGATAAAATAAGACGAAGCAATAAAGGTAAACAGCGTCGCCATCTGTATCAGGTAAGAGGCGCGATGACTCATGACACCCAGCTCCAGGGCGAGCACGGCGATGAGCAGGGAGAACTCGCTGATCTGCCCGAGGCGCACGCCGATCTCCAGGGCGCGCTCGCCGGTTTCACCGGAACGGCGCAAGAGCTGACGGAACAGCAGCGGCTTGATCAGCAATATAGCCGCGGCTAGCAGCAGTGCGGGCAACAGGATCTCCTGCAGTATCGCCAGGTTGAAGCTCGCCCCCAGGGAAAAGAAAAACAACACGAGGAAAAAATCCCGCAGGGGCTTGAGGCTCTCGGCGATGAAACGTGCAATAGGACTGGTGGCGAGGGCCACCCCGGCGATGAAGGCGCCGATTTCGTGCGACAGGCCCAGGGTGTTGGCCAGCTCGGCCATGCCCAAACACCAGCCGATGGCCACGAGGAAAATGTATTCCTGGATTTTATCGAAACGCCGTATCAGGCGTATTAACATATAACGTTCCATCACATAGGCAAACAGCACCAGCCCCGGCAGAGACAGTAATAGCAGCGCCAGGTCGAGCAAGGGCATCTTGCCGCGTCCCAAGGCCTGCAGGCCCAGCAGTATGAGGATGGCGATCATGTCCTGCAGCAGCAGTATGCTGATGATGATCTCCCCGGTACGTTGATGGTGCAGCACCGTGGTGGGCAACAGCTTCAGGCCAATGATGGTGCTGGAGAACATCAGGGCGGCGCCCACCAGCAGACTCTCCAGCCAGGCAAACCCAAGCACATAACCCGTGACTGCTCCCAGCAAGGCAAACAGCAGCGAGCTCACCCCGGTGACCACCATGGCCTCCTGTAACAACTTCCATAACTTCTGTGGATGCAGATTGAGGCCGAGGAGAAACAGCAGAAACATAATGCCGATGGCGGAGGTCTGTCGGATGACGGCGGGGTCCGCGACCAACCCCAGCCCCCACGGACCGAACACCAGACCGAGCACGATGTAAGCCACGATCAGCGCCTGACGCGCATACAGCGCCAATGTTGCCAGCAGTGCGGCCCCGGTGAAGATCAGAAAGATGTTGAAGGTAATGGCGTCGCTGTGCATACCGGGGCGGTCCATATTCTTGATCGTGCCCCATGATGGACAAAGTGCTCTGCGCTTGCAACCGGATACCTGCGCGCAATCCCCAAGCGTTTGGCACGCGTGCACGTAGCAATGTGTGTCACCCAATGCAGGATCCAGACGCCGATGTTGTGCGACGCGCAATGAGGGATTGGCGGCAAGGGGTTTTGGCAGCGTCGTTGGCGCAGCGCAACCTCCAAACTGGTGCCAATACCTTCAGCCAGTGTTCCCCATCTGACTAAGTGATATCTCCTCGAAGGCTCCGAGATACACAGATCACAGGCATCATGCTGAGCGGATAGTGAGATGGTCAGGATGCGTGATGAAAGATCGCAGTGGGCGATGGCATGTTTATCCCGACACGTTCGCTGTTGGGTGTCGCCTCGCCCCCGCGTGAGTGTATGACGGTGTGCGGAGGTCGCCTTAAACAGGTGCATGGGTTTGTCTAAAGTGGGCACGCGGGGCAGTGGGCGAAGTCCGTCCGTGGAATTAGTTGCACCAAATACGAGCACTGTGGACTCTGGTTGCTATGGTTTGGTGCATAACAACTGACCTTGCATCCAGAGTGCGTACCTGAAAAACTCCCTAAACAGCTGTTTCTTCTGACAGATGAACAGACCTATCTATATTGGTATCAGGTTTGCAATAGCGTGTACGAAAGCGAGCACGGCAGTGGGCGGTAACGCCGAATCGGGTCCCTCCGCGTAGGCGGTTGTCAGACCCGAATTTTCTGCAGGCCAGGGTTTTGCAAAGGATGTGTGGCTGACCCAGGCGGGTGAAGAAAACAATGGGTCGCTTCAGGATAATCAAATGGTGATCAGGTTGGAGTATGCATAGATGAAAGAAAAACTGGTTCTGGTGGGCAATGGCATGGCAGGCATGCGCGCCATTGAGGAGCTCCTGGCGCTGGCGCCGGACTTGTACGACATCACCGTGTTCGGTGCCGAGCCCTATGGTAACTACAATCGAATTCTGCTGTCGCCAGTGCTCGCCGGCGAGAAGGGTATTCAGGACATCATGTTGAACGACGAGTCCTGGTACGCAGAGCGCGGCATAACCCTGCACCTGGGCAAGGAAGTCAGCAAGATCGACCGCAAGCGCAAGCAGGTGAGCGCCAGCGACGGCACCACCGCCGACTATGATCGCCTGTTGCTGGCCACCGGTTCGCTACCCTTCATTATCCCCGTGCCGGGCAACCAGTTGCCGGGAGTGATTGCGTTTCGCGACATTCACGACGTCGACGCCATGCTGGCCGCCGCCAAAGAATACAGACATGCAGTGGTCATCGGCGGCGGCTTGCTCGGTCTGGAGGCGGCCAATGGCCTGCACAAGCAGGGTATGAGGGTGACGGTGGTGCATCTGGTGGACACCCTGATGGAACGCCAGCTGGACAGCGTCGCCGGCAAGATGCTGCAGAAGTCCCTGGAGGAACGCGGCATCGAGTTTCTCACCGGTGCCACCACCAAAGAGATCATCGGCAAGAGTCGGGTGCAAGGGGTGGTGTTCCAGGACGGGCGCGAAATCTCCGCCGACCTCGTGGTTATGGCCGTGGGCATCCGGCCGAACATCAAGCTGGCCAAGGAAAACGGCATACACTGCGAGCGTGGCGTGGTGGTGAGCGACACCCTGCAGACCTATGACCCGAGCGTGTATGCGGTGGGCGAATGCGTGCAGCACCGTGGCCAGGTCTACGGGCTGGTGGCGCCGCTGTTCGAACAGGCCAAGGTATGCGCCAACCACCTGGCGGAACTCGGCTATGCGCGCTATGTCGCCTCGCTGACCTCGACTAAACTCAAGGTCACGGGCATCGATCTGTTCTCCGCCGGGGATTTCGCCGGTGACGCCAGCACCGAGGACATTGTGTTCCGTGATGCCTCCCGCGGCGTGTACAAGAAGCTCGTCATCAAGGACAAAAACATCCTGGGTGCCATCGCCTACGGCGACACCATCGACGGCTCCTGGTATTTGCAGCTGATGCGCGACAAGACCGACATCAGCAGCATCCGCGACCACCTGCTGTTCGGTCAGGCGCACGTGGGTGACTCCGGTCATGGCGGTACCAGCGCCGTCATGGCCATGGCGGACAACGCGGAGATCTGCGGCTGCAACGGCGTGTGCAAGGGCACCATCGTCAAGGCCATCACCGAAAAGAAACTGTTTACCCTGGAGGAGGTACGCGCCCACACCAAGGCCTCCAGTTCCTGCGGTTCCTGCACCGGTCTTGTAGAGTCCCTGCTGTCCTCCCTCGTCGGCGGCGACTACTCGTCGTCGCCGGCGAAGAAGTCCCTGTGCGGCTGCACCGAACACCCCCACGACGAGGTGCGCGTGGCGATCCGCGAGAAACAATTGAAGACCATCCCGGCCCTCATGCGCGCCCTGGAATGGAAAACCCCGGACGGCTGCAACAAGTGTCGCCCGGCGCTGAATTTTTATCTGCTGTGCGCCTGGCCCGGCGAATACGTGGACGACAACCAGTCGCGCTTCATCAACGAGCGCGTGCACGCCAACATCCAGAAGGACGGCACCTATTCGGTGATCCCGCGCATCTGGGGCGGCGAGACCACGCCTAAGCAGCTCAGGGCCATCGCCGAGATCGCCGAGAAGTACGACGTGCCCACGGTGCACATCACCGGCGGTCAGCGTATCGATCTGCTGGGCCTCAAGAAGGAAACCCTGCCGGCCATCTGGGGCGATTTGTCCGCGGCGGGTTTTGTCTCGGGCCACGCCTATGGCAAGGCCCTGCGCACGGTCAAGACCTGTGTCGGTTCCCAGTGGTGCCGCTTCGGCACCCAGGACTCCACCGCCATGGGCATCCAGCTGGAAAAGATGTCCTGGGGTGCCTGGATGCCGCACAAGTTCAAGATGGGTGTCTCCGGTTGCCCGCGCAACTGTGCAGAGGCAACTATTAAAGACTTCGGCGTGGTGGCGGTGGATTCCGGTTGGGAACTGCACGTGGGTGGCAACGGCGGCGTGAAGGTGCGCGCCACGGATTTTCTCTGCCACGTGAAGACCGCCGACGAGGTGCAGGACTACTGCGCGGCGTTCATTCAGCTCTACCGGGAAAACGCCTGGTACCTGGAGCGCACCGCACCGTGGATCGAGCGCGTCGGCCTGGATTATGTGAAGCAGCACATCGTCGAAGATGCCCCCGGCCGCAAGCAGCTGGCCGATCGATTTTACTTTTCCCAGAAATTCGCCCAGGTCGATCCGTGGACCGAGCGCGCTGCAGGCGTGGACGCCCACGAGTACGTCCCCCTCAAGCGCGTCGGCTGAAGACAGATCAGGAGCCCACCATGCAGGCCATCAAGATGAAGAAACAAGCAGTAGATTGGATAGAAATCGGACCGCTGGAAGCGATCCCCCGACAAGGCGCGCGCGTCGTCACCGCCCCGGACGGCAATATCGCTGTTTTTCGCACGGTGGACGACGAGGTGTTCGCCCTGCGCGACCGCTGTCCGCACAAGGGTGGGCAACTGTCCCAAGGCATCGTGCACGGCAGGAAGGTCGCCTGCCGCGCCTTACTTGTAGTATCCGCTATAAATTGGAAGAGGTGATTCATAGATTCAAG
>JAYUBZ010000173.1:0-2564 GCA_043740595.1 Gammaproteobacteria bacterium | reverse complement strand
CGGAGTTCGAGTACGGCGCGGGCGCGTGGTCCAGCACCGCCTTGAGCATGCGCAGGGTGATCAGGTCCGGGAAACGCCGGTTCGGCGCGGTGGAGTGGGCGCAGGAGCAGTTTCCAGGGCATTGCCCACCATGGACGGCGACCGTAGCCACAAGCGGTGGGCGATGCCCACCCTACCCAAAGAACGGCTATGATCGATAACTTCCTACGCTATCAGCCCTTGGCCTTCTTCTTGACCTTCGCTTCTTTCGGTTGCTCGAAGCGCGTGTCCCATTTCTTAAAGCGTTTGCGACAGTATTTCAGCAGATCGTCGTAACCTTCAAAAAGTATCTGAAAGTCCTTCTTCGACATGCCGTGGAACTCACAGTTGTCGTTGGAGTGGTCGCGGCAGATCTGCGGCCGCGTCGCATAGATGCCGCAGCGCCCGTCGGACTGCAGGTGCAGGCAGGGATTGTTGATCAGCAGAAACCAACCGTCGTCGTCCTTGAACAGCTGCATATTCTTATGCGATATCTGCCACAGCAACATATCGAAATCCGCCATGGAGCGCGGCGCGTCGATGTTCTGAGTAAGATAGGTGCAGCAGGTGGAGTTGGTGCAGTAACCGCATTTGTTTTCCGGGGTGAGCTTGATCCTGCCCAGGGGCTTGATGGGAATGACTGTGGTCATGGTGGGTTCCGTCGCGGGAGTTCGTTTAGGTGCGGTGGGCGGATTATACCGGCGTGGCGCGGGGAAAACGAGTCATCTGTCCGGATCAGGCACTGGCCCCGGGGCATGAGGGATTGGCCCGATTTCTGGCATACTACTGTGGCGTGCCCGCCCTAAGAGCCATAATCAGGCGCACATGGGCGGCACCGGAGGCGACGTGAGACTTAGCGGAAAACAGTTCAGATCCTGGGACAACAAATGCGTCACCTTGCTCGGCATGTCCGGGGTGGGCAAGACGCGCCTGGCCAACCTGCTGCGCCGCGGTAACTGGTTTCACTACTCCGGTGATTACCGCATCGGCACGCGTTACCTGGACGAACCTATCCTGGACAACATCAAAGGCCAGGCCATGCAGATCCCGTTTCTGCGCGACCTGCTGCGCTCCGACTCGATCTTCATCAGCAACAACATCACCGTCGACAATCTCAAGCCGGTGTCGAGTTTTCTCGGCAAGATCGGCAATCCCGAGCTTGGGGGCTTAAGCCACACGGAATTCAAGCACCGCCAGGAGCTGCACCGGGTGGCGGAAATCGCCGCCATGAAGGACGTGCCGGAATTCATCCGCAAGGCGCAGACCATCTATGGGTATCAGCACTTCGTCAACGACGCCGGCGGCAGCGTGTGCGAGCTGGGCGATGACGCGACGCTGCAGCTGCTGGCGGACCACACCCTGATCCTCTACATCCAGGCCACGGCCAGCGACGAACGCGAGCTCATCCGCCGCGCCGAGCTCGACCCCAAGCCGCTGTATTACCGCGAGGCGTTTCTCGACCAGCAATTAACCATCTATATGACCGAGACCGGTGCGGCGTATGTCGCCGAAATCAATCCGGATGATTTTGTGCGCTGGATGTTTCCGCGATTATTTTATTCGCGCATCCCACGCTACCAGGAGATCGCCGGGCGGCATGGCTACAGCATCACCACCGAGGAACTCGCCCAGGTGAGGGATGAGGCCGGCTTCCTGCAACTCATCGAAAGCATCGTGGACCGGCAGTCCTGATGCGATGATATCGAGGGGAACCCGACCATGCCACTGATAGCCAGCTCCCAACTACCCACCTTCGCGCGCCTGCAGCAGGAGGGCGCCACGGTGGTGACACCCGACACGGCATTGCGCCAGGACATTCGCGAACTGCACATCGGCCTGCTCAACATGATGCCGGATACGGCCTTGGCCGCCACCGAACGCCAGTTCTTCCGCCTCGTGGGCGAGAGCAACCAGATCGCGCAGTTCTACATGCACCCGTTCACGCTCAAGGAACTGAAACGCGGCGCCGAGGGTGCCGCGCACGTGGAGCAATATTACGAAACCTTTGAGCAGATCAAGGCGCAGGGCCTGGACGCGCTCATCATCAGCGGCGCCAACGTCAGCCAGCCGGACCTCACCAAAGAACCGTTCTGGGAACCGCTGATTGCGATCATCGACTGGGCCTATGCCAACGTCACCTCCACCCTCTGCTCGTGCCTCGCGACGCACGCGGTGCTCCAGTTCCGTTACGCGCAGAAGCGCCGTCACCTTGGATACAAGCGCTGGGGGGTTTATTCGCACCGCGTCATGGACCGCAAACACCCGCTGGTGAATGGCGTGAATACACGCTTCGATGTGGCGCATTCGCGCTTCAACCAGATCGACCGCCGCCAGTTCGAGGCCGCCGGGCTGCATGTGCTGGCGGAAAGCGAGGACGCCGGCGTGCACCTGGCGGTGAGCGAGGACCTGTTTCGCATCGTCTTCTTCCAGGGACACCCGGAGTACGATATCAACAGCCTGCTGAAGGAGTACAAACGCGAGGTGACGTTGTTCGCCAAAGGACTGCGGCCAGATTATCCACCATTTCCGGAGAATTACTTCGGCCT
>JAYUBZ010000172.1:0-2137 GCA_043740595.1 Gammaproteobacteria bacterium | reverse complement strand
GTACTGTCGGCAGTTCTGTGGCGCTCAAGGCAGCCAGCAGGGATAGGGCGGTCAATGTGGCCGGCATGGGGTGTGTTGACTCAATTATCGTTATCGGCTTTCGCCGGGTTTTGCTTGGCCACCCTCACCACTTGGGGGTCGCTCCAGGATCCCTTGAGCGTGTAATCCAGGCGCGTGCCTTCCGCCAGGGGTTTTTTCAGGAGCTCCTGGGCCGCCAGGACCGCGACGCCCACCACCGGCGTGCCCAGCAACAGCCCGGTCATGGCGAGCTCGCCTTTGAAGCGCGGCAGGACCTTGATATCCAGGTCGAGATCGCGCGCCGCCAGCCCCACCCGCCCACTGATGCCGATGTCGGCGGACGCGCCCTTGACGGTGAGTTCCCGGGTGTAGGCGTTACCCTTTTCCACTGTCGCGTTGCCCTTAATACTATCAAAGGTAAACCCCTTACTGAACAAACCACTGAAATCCAGTGAAAAATAGCGCGACAGGGCGCGCGCATCGATCACCCCCAACAGACGTCCCGCCCCCTGCTTGACCTGGACCAGCCGACCATTGCTGATGGCAATCGAGGTGTTGCCGTCGAGACGTGCCAAGCTGAATTCGCCGGGCGATCCATTCCACGTCCAGTTGGAGACAAATTGCGCCTCGCCGCCAGCGATCTCCTGCGCATAACCAAACTCCCCCAGCATTGCCCCCAGGTTCGGCGTGCTCAGATTCACTTGCAGACGCGTCTGTTGCCCGGCACGCGCGATCGCGCCCCAATCGCCCGATGCCTCGACGTGCATCAGCGGCTGCGTTAAGCGTAGGTTCTCGATTTTCCAACGGTCAGCCGTCGGCAGCGCGGCAAGTTCGAATTCACCCAGGGCATGACCATCGAGGGTGAGGGACTTACTCTTGATGTGTACTTCCGGAAGACCGGTAGGATCGGCAACGGCCTCATTGGCGACGGCATCCGTGGCCACGGGCGCGGGGATCACCAACTGATCAAGGGTTAAAACGACAGCGCTGTGCGGGCTGCCTGCGCTGGCGCAACCCGCGCCGGCACAACCCGCGCGGGTGGAAACCAGCAGGCTGCCACTGACATTCGCACCGCGCAGCGGACCGACCCAGCCCTGGGGCGACTTCACCATATCCAGACCGAACTGGCCGAAATGCCGACCGAACAACCGCAGATCATCCACCTCGCCACTGAAGCGGGTGACTATATCCGCCGCGGCAGAATCCTGCTTGGCGGCCGCAACGCGCAGCACTGACCGCCAGCGATCGGCATCGAGGGCCGGCGCGCGCACGTTCAGGTGCAGGCCGGCGCCCTCAGGAGACAGCGGCGCCTCGGCGCCGATGTCCAACCGTCCGCGCAAGAAAGACCACCCGCCGGAGGCGCGATGCTGAAACAGCAGACGGCCTCCGGCGCGGCTACCAAGGTGCACCTCCAACCCGTGGAGCAGCGGATCCAGATCAGCCGCCACTGTGCGCAGACTCAAGGTGAGCGGCACACCCACGGCCTTGTCCAAGGGGGGCGGCAGACTGGCGCCCAAGGCCTGCATGTTCATATCCATGGCGAGGCGCGTCGATTTCCCGGCAAAACGCACACTGAATACCCACGGTGCCTCACCTTGAAAATAACCGGCGAGGCCATTGCCGAGCAGTTGGTTCAGTCCGTTGCGGCTCAACTTGCTGCGCACATTGAGTACGACTTCCGGCGCCGCTTGATCCACTTCAGGCAGGGGGGAAATATCCACCAGTAACGGCTCACCCAGCATCCTGGCGGCGATGTTGCCGGAATGCACGCCGTGTTCATCCAAGGCCACCTCGCCCTGAATGTCGCTCACCTGGATATCTTTGTAGGGCAGTTGCAACCCGTTCTGATCAAAACGGTAGAGTCCGGTCCAATGGGTTTCGTGTGGACGGCGCACGGGCACCTGAATATCCAGATCCAACACCCCGTTACCCGTAGCACGCAGCCCACGGGGCAGATACTCCGCAAGTTTCCCGCTGGCACTGTCGTATAATACCCCCAAGGCTTCATTCGCGGGCCCGCTCACCCTGCCCACCACATGCACCTCTGCCCCGTCCGGCGGATGCAGATCCGGCACGCTCACCACCACCTGCGACACATCCAACCCGCGTATCCGGCCAC